>JAPWUW010000267.1 GCA_028275325.1 Anaerolineae bacterium
ACGGTCCGTTGGAATAGAGATCCGTCCGCTATGGGGTTGTCACTTGGCGGCAACCGTTGCGCTCGCCGTTGGACCCTATCTCAGTGCCAAGGCACGTTGGCCGTGATTGTTGCCGTTCTGGAGGCATTCCCACCCACCCGCCCCTTTTTCGGTGCCAGCGCACCTTGGCAGCAGTTGCGGCTGCTGAGGAGGTATTTCGGCCCAGCCGCCCCTGCGGGTGCCAGGGCACTTGTGAGCCTTGCTGTGATTGATTAGACTGCATTTGGAAGTCGGCTGTTTTGGCTACACAGTCCTGAGTTGGAGGTGGCGAAATGACCATCCGCATCGAATACTGCACTTCTTGAGGGTACCTGCCGAAAGCCGTCAGGTTGGCGGAAAGGTTGCTTTCGGACTACACGAACCGGATAAGCGAGCTTGTCCTGCAGCCATCGAGCGGGGGGCGTTTTGAGGTGAGCGTGGATGGCAGGCTCATTTTCAGCAAGGCCCAGACCGGGCGCTTCCCGACGGAGGAGGAGATCAAGAAGGCTTTGGGCTAGATGCAGTTTCCTGGGCAGAAGTTGAGGGCGTTGTGCAGGCTGGTGCGCCGGAGGGCGCACCAGGCCTTTCTCTTGCCGGAAGGGTGAGGCCTTGGCGGAGCGAGATTTCGACTGCATTGTCGTTGGCGCTGGGCACGCGGGCTGCGAGGCAGCGGTTGCGGCGGCGCGGCTTGGGTGCCGCACGCTGCTTCTCACGGTGAACCTCGATAGAATTGCCTACATGTCCTGCAACCCCAGCATTGGTGGCCCTGCCAAGGGGCATGTGGTGCGCGAGCTGGCCGCCCTTGGCGGCCTTATGCCCTATAATACGGACCGCACTTTCATCCAGATCCGCATGCTGAACACAGCCAAGGGGCCTGCTGTGCAGGCCCTGCGCGCGCAGGCGGATAAGGCGCTCTACAGCGTGCACATGAAGTGGGCCCTGGAACGGGAGGCGCGGCTTTGCTTGCGCCAGGGAATGGCGGTCTCCCTGGAGAGAGGGGGCGCTGGCACCTGGGTGGTGCAGACAGCAGAAGGCGCTCGCTTCAGCGCTGCGGCTGTGATCCTGACTACTGGCACATTCCTCGCGGCGCGCATCATGGCTGGGGAGTGGCAGGCGGAAGCAGGCCGCGCGGGGGACCCGCCTGCTGCTCGGCTTTCTCAGGCGCTGCAGGCGCTGGGGCTTGAGCTTGTGCGCATGCAGACGAACACGCCGCCGCGCATCGACGCGCACTCCGTCGACTTCTGCCAGGTTGAGCCGCAGTACGGCGCAGATGAGCCCCTTTACTTTGGCCTCTATTACGATCGGGAGCCACCGCCCCCGCTTTTTGGCCCGGACGAAATCCATCCCGTGTACCCCATCGGTTGGCAAAGCGGCTGGCGAGCGCAGCTGCCCTGCTACCTTGTGCGCACGAACAGGGAAACTCAGCGCATCGTGCTCGAGAACCTGCACCGCTCCCCCATCGCAGCCGGCATCTCGCAGGGGGCTGGCCCGCGCTACTGCCCCTCGTTCGAGGAGAAGGTAATCCGCTTCCCGGAGCGAGAGGAGCACCTTGTCTTTCTGGAGCCGGAGGGCTTTGCCACAAGCGAGCTCTACGTGCAGGGGCTTTTCACGGCCATGCCGCTTTCCGTGCAAGAAGAGATGCTGCACTCCATCCCGGCCCTGCGGGAGGCGAGGATAACTCGCCCTGGTTACTGCGTGGAGTACGACGTCGTGCGCTCCGGGCAGATTGAGCCCTCCCTGCAGGTGCAGGGCTTGCCGGGGCTTTTCCTGGCAGGCCAGATAAACGGCACGTCTGGCTACGAGGAGGCAGCAGCGCAGGGCTGGCTTGCCGGCGTCAACGCGGCGCTCTACGCGCACGGCCAAGAACCGCTTGTGCTGCGGCGGGATCAGTCCTACATAGGCGTGCTCGTTGACGACCTGGTGACGAAGCAGCACACGGAGCCGTACCGCCTTTTCACCTCTCGGGCGGAGTTCCGGCTGCTTCTTCGGCAGGACAATGCCGACCTGCGGCTGGCGCCGCTTGCTCACCGGCTTGGGCTCGTGAGCGACGCGTTCATGGCCGCTGTGGAGCGCAAACGCGCGGCTATTGAGGCGGAGAAGGCCCGCCTCGAGAAGCTCATCATCCGGCCCGACGAGGGACTGCGGGAGCTCCTGGCGGCGCGGGGCCTGCCGGCGCCGGCAGAGCCGCTGCCGGCGGCACAGCTTTTGCGCTGGCCTGGCGTCCCCTACGAGCTGATAGCGGCTCTCTCGCCGCCGCCTTCGCCGCTGCCGCCTGGCGCAGCCGAAACGCTGGAGGTGGAGGTGAAGTACGCTGGCTACATCGAGAGGCAGCTTGCGGAAGTGGAGAAGCTGCGGCGTCTGGAGGAACGCCCCCTGCCGCGCGACCTCGACTACACGGCCATCCCCGGCCTGCGGCTGGAGGCCAGGGAGAGGCTGGCACGCGTGCGGCCGCTCACCGTGGGGCAGGCGGCGCGCCTGGAGGGAGTGAACCCGGCTGATGTGGCCATCCTGCTTGCGCATGCCGAGAGCCTCGGGCGGCGCAGAGAGGGGTGCTCAACCGTGCAGCAAGACGAGCAGGAGTGAAAGGCAATGCAAGAGCAGAAACTGCAGGGCATGTACTTTGAGGATTTCGCCATCGGCCAGCGCTTCGTGAGCCCGGCCCGCACCATCACCGAGGCGGATATAGTGGCGTTTGCTGGGCTCTCGGGCGACTACAACCCCCTGCATACGGACGAGGAGTACGCGCGCAACACGGCTTTTGGCGGGCGGATCGCGCATGGGCTGCTCGGCCTGAGCGTTGCAAGCGGGCTTGCCAGCCGCTCTGGCTTCCTTGAGACGGCCGTGCTTGCCTTCCTCGGGCTCGAGTGGAAGTTTCGGGAACCTATCCGCGCCGGGGATACGATCCGCGTGGAGGCAGAGGTTGCCAACCTGAAGGCGATGCCGCGCATGGGCGGCGGGATCGTCGACGTGAACATCTCCCTTCTCAACCAGAAAGGGGTCGTTGTGCAGAAGGGCTCCTGGCGATTGCTTGTGCGCGGACGGCCAAACGGCGGGCAAGGCTGAGCGCCGGCCCTAGAGCCAGCGCTCCAGCCACTCCCAGGCAAGGGTGCCGTGCCAGGCGTGAGCGCCATCGTGCTCGTCGTATGCCAGGCGCTCCGGGCAGCCGGCAGCGCGGTAAATGCGCTCAAGGTGCGCATAGGCAGGGCGGACGTCTTCGATGACGAAGCAGTCATCGCGCCGGCCGGCTTCGATGAGGAGTGGCTTGGGCGCGATGAGCCCCAGCATATCCGGTATATCCCCGTAACGAAGGAGCCCGGGCACATGCTGGGCGCCACAGAAGTTGCCCCGGCCGCGCATCGTGATGGCGTCGCCGCGCACAGTGCTTAGGTAGCCGCTCACGATTGCCACCTTGAGCCGTGGGTCGTTGATGGCAAGGTGCGTCGCCATGGTTCCGCCGTAGGAGAGCCCGAGCACGGCAAGGCGGGAAGGATCCACCTCCGGGCGCTCGGCAAGCACGTCCAGCGCGCGCATCCCATCCCAGATGTTCTGTGCAAGCAACGTGTAGCCGTAGTACTGCCAGGCCATGCCCACGACGTTGCAGGGGTCGCGGCCCTCCCTGGTCCACTCCAGTGGCGGGCGGCGTTCCCCGAAAGGCAACCAGTCCGGCGCGATGACGACGTAGCCTCGGCGCACGGCCTGGAGCCCGTAATCGTAGTTGAGCGCGCGCACATGCTGGGCGCGTGCCTCGTCGCCATCGGTGATGCCGACGACGTCAGCCTTGCCGTTGCCGTGCCCGTGCGCGGCAAGGATGCCTGGCCGGCGCTCGCCGGGCCGCATGTCGGTGGGGATGAGAAGGTAGGCGGGCACACAGACGCCAGGAGAGGAGCGGAAGTAAAGCTTCAGCCGGCGGTGGTCGCCGCAGTCTTCGGTGGACACAACCTTCACTTCCAGCGGCACGCGCTGCGGCCACGGGCCAAGGCACTCGTGGTAAGCGGCGAGGAAGCGCACCCGCCAGGCGGCGTAATCGGCCTCGCTCTGGCCGCTAAAGGAAAGGGTCGCTGGGAAGAGCTCAGCAAAAGCCTGGATGGCAT
>JAPWUW010000027.1 GCA_028275325.1 Anaerolineae bacterium
CATTCTGACCGCGAGGGAGCACGTTTGCCTACTCCCTGCTAAGGGCGAGGTCAAGGAACCAATGGCCATCTTTTTGCCAGACTTGCCTGTGGGAGATGCGCAACTGGTGCCGGAAGAAGGGCCCGGCTATGACAAAGGTATGGTACTCGCCGTTTTCGCCCAACGGGTGAGATCCCCTGGCCTCCACCTGCCTTGCCAATTCCTGGCTGAGCTCCCGTCCGAGCCAAGCTCTCTCAAGCCTGGTCGAGACGATCACAGCCCTAAAGCCAAGGTCCAAGAACTCCTGCAACAACGGGTATGGCTTCTCCTGCCAGAGTGGCAGGAGCGCAACTATGCCAAGCGCGGCGCAGGTGCTCTCAACCCACTCGCGGTGCTCGACAATGTCAATGTCGCCGAAGATACCCGCTTCGACCCCCTGGGCCTTGAGCTCCAGCACCGCGTCCTTGAAGTTCTGCTCGTACGCACCCCAGGAGGTGGCGCGTTGCAGAAGAGGGATGCCTGCTGCTGCCGCTTGTGCCCGGATGAGCTCGCTTGCGATGCCGTGAGAGCGGGAGCGCCTGCCTTCCTCATCCACGAAGTTCAGCAGGCTTACCACCTGGTGGCCAGCAGCCCTGGCCCGCCAGAGGGCAAGGGCGCAATCCTTGCCGCCGCTCCAGGAGCAAAACGCCCTCATTCCCACTTTCGGCACCAGCCGCAGACGCGGCAATGGAAGGCGGAGGGGCTCAGCCCAGCGCCGCAGCCAGGGCAGGGTTCCTCGCCAGGGGCTGGCGGCGGCACCTCACCCACCACCTGTCGGTAGAGCCAGTAGTAGTACGGGTGGTCAGGGCAAAGGAAGCTAATCCGCCTGCCACCTGCGCCCACCGCCTCCAAGGTCGCTGGCGCAAGCTCCGCGGCCAGGCTGCGCAGCTGGCTGAACCCTGAGCCCACCTCGATGGGCCGCTTGCTCTGCCAGATGAGCTCGGGCGGCAAGAACGCCTCAAAGGCTTTGCGCAGCACCCATTTGCCGTAGAGCTTCCCGTTTTCCTCCCTGATTTTGAGCTCGGGGGGAATGGAGAGAGCGAACTGAACGAGCTCCGGATCCAAGAATGGCTGCTTGACTTCCAGGCCAAGCTGCCCGGCAAGCTCGGTGGAGCCGAACTGCATGCGCGCAGCAAGCTCTGGCAGGTAGCGATCCAGGTCAAGCTCGGCCATGTAACTGTAACCGGCAAAGAGCTCATCCGCCCCATCCCCTGTGAGCACAGCGGGCAGGCCAAGCTCCTTGGCCGCTTGCAGCCCAAGGTAGATCGCAAGGTCGTTGGGCAGCGCTGGGTCGAAGCTGCGCCTCAGGCGGATGACCTCCGGCAAGGCCTCCAAGGCCTCTTGGAGCGTGGCCCTTTTCGTGTGCAGCCGGATGCCCAGAAGCTGTGCCACCCTCTGTGCGTGGGCTTGATCTTCACCCCACTGCCCAAGCTGGACTGTAATGCCCTCGATGCCGGGGCCAGCGAGCATGGCGATGATGCTTGTATCCAGCCCGCCCGAGAGCAGAATTGCAGGAGCCGGGTGCCTCTGGACGGCCCCTTGCAGCTTTTGGCGCAGGGTCTCGAGGAGGGTCTCCAAGCCGTACTCCTCAGGCGCGTTCTGGGTTGGGCAGAACCGCTGGCCTGCCCCCATCGTCCGGGCGCGGGAAGATCTTGAGGCTGTTGCCGTAAGCCGGCGCAAGCAGCTCGTGACGCAGGACTTCTGCGGGCGGCCCGTCGGCAAGAAGCCGCCCGTCGCAGAGCAGCACGACCCTATCGGCAAAGGTGGAGGCAAGATTCAGGTCGTGCAGAACGGCGAGCACGGCCACTCCACCAGCACAGACCTCGCTGAGGAGGGCGAGCACGCTCACCTGATGGTGGATATCGAGGTGGGTTGTGGGCTCATCCAAGAGCAAGAGCCGTGGCTGCTGGGCGAGGGCACGCGCGAGGAGGACCCTTTGCCTTTCTCCGCCGGAGAGCTCGCCGACAAGCCGCTCGGCAAGGTGCGCTCCGCCCACTTGCTGCAGTGCTTCGCGGGCGATGCGGTTGTCTTGTGCGGAGGCCCAACCCAGAAAGCCCAGGTAAGGCGTTCGGCCGAGCAGGACACTTTCCCAGACGGTATAGGTGGGAGGCAGAAACGCTCCCTGCGGCACAAGCGCCATCAGCCGAGCGAGCTCGCGCTGCCGCCAGGCCTGAGGAGGGCGGCCAAAGAGCCGGATCCTGCCCCGCTGCGGGCGCAAGAAACCCGCAGCCAACCGCACAAGTGTAGATTTGCCTGCACCGTTTGGCCCAATCAGCGCCACGAACTCGCCAGGGCTCACGGCGAAGCTCACCTCGCGCAAGATCGGCACGTCGCGAAAGGAGAAGCCGACGCCCTCGAACTCCAGCACGTGCATTCTAGAACACCTCCCTTTTCTGCCGACGAAGCAGGTGGAGGAAGAAGGGTGCCCCCACCAAAGCGGTCACCACGCCCAGGGGCAGTTCGCGGGGAGCAAACACGTTACGGGCCACGCCGTCGGCAAGGATGAGCGCCACAGCCCCCACCAGGGCGCTCATGGGCAGCAAGAAGCGGTGATCTGGCCCCCAAAGCATGCGCACGACATGCGGCACGATCAGGCCGACAAAGCCGATAACGCCGCTGACGGAGACAACCGCAGCTGTGGCAAGCGATGCGGCAATGATGAGCAGGCGCTTGCTGCGTTCCACCGCGACGCCAAGCGCTTGAGCTTGCTCCTCATCCAGCTGCAGCACGTTCAGCGTGTGGGCATGCCAGCCAATTACGCCCAGGCCCACAAGGAGGTAAGGCAGGATAGCCCTAGCGCGGTCCCAATCGGCCAGGGCGAGGCTGCCCATTATCCAGGTGATGGCGTGCATGCTCTGAAAGGCGTCCTTAGCAGCAAAGATGAGGAAGGTCGTCCCGGCGTTGCAGATGGCTCCCAGGGCCACGCCAGCCAGGATGAGCACCGTGACGGGTGTGCGGCCACCGACCCGGGCCAGGAAGTAGATAGCAGCAGTGGCCAGGAGTGCCCCGGCGAATGCGGCAAGGGATATGGCGTTGAGCCCACCCCACGAGAAACGCCACGTGAAGTAAGTGGCGAGGGTTGCCCCGAGAGAAGCCCCCGACGAGACACCGATGAGGTAGGGATCGGCCAGAGGGTTGCGAAAGAGTGCCTGATACGTCGCCCCAGCGATGGCAAGCGTCATGCCCACCAGCCCGCCCAGGACAACCCTTGGCAGCCGGATCTGAAAGAGAATGAGCGGCCAGGAACTCGGCCAGCTTGCTGAGGTTGTGCCCCCAGCAAGCTGGCTCCAGCAGAGCTTCGCCACGGCAAGCGGCGGTATCTCGGCCGGCCCCCAGGCGGCTGCCAGCGCGGCGACGGCGGGCAATGCCAGAAGGCCGCAGGAGAGAGCGGCCAGCCGCTCTCTTGGGCGCCTGCCTGCACGAGGGCTGCTTATGGCGCTTGCCATTGCGCTACCCGCCTCACTGGAAGGCTTCAGGGTGCAGGGCCTTTGCGATGAGCTCCAGCGCCTCCACCACTCGAGGGCCAGGCCGCGAGAAGATGTCTGTATCCTGCAGCTCCACGATGCGGCCCTCTTTCACTGCAGAGACCTCTTCCCAGCCAGCACGGCTGGCCACGGTCTGGGCGCTCTCGCCAAACGGGTGGTCTGCCAGGAAGATGACTTGCGGATCGGCCTCTACAACCGCTTCGCTGCTCAGCTGCAGCCAGGGTGAATCCCCTGTGGTGGCGATGTTCTGGCCGCCGGCCCGCTCGATGAGGTCGTTGATGAAAGAACCGGGGCCCGCTGTCCACAGATCGTTTGAGAGCTCCCAGAATACCCGTGGCCTCTCTCGCCCGGCCACTGCTCTGGATACAGCATCGATGCGCGCTTGCATGCTCTCAATCAGTGCGCTGGCTTGCCCTTCGGCGCCGGTGATCCGGCCGACCAGCGCGATGCCCTCCAGCACTCCTGGGACGTCTGGCGGGTCCAGGACGACCACGGTGAGGCCAAGCTTCTCAAGGGCGGGCACAACCTCCGGGATGTGGATCCTGGCAGCAAGCACCAGGTCTGGCTGCAGCTCCGCGACCTTCTCGACGCTCACGTCCGAAAAGCCACCGACCTGTGGCTTCTGTGTGGCCTCTGGTGGGTAGTTGCAGAACTTCGTCACGCCGACAACCCTATCCCCAAGGCCCAGCGCGTAGAGAATCTCCGTATTTGATGGCGCAAGGGAGACAATCGCCTTCGGCTGCGCGGAGATAGTCACTTGCCTGCCGGCCGCGTCGGTGATGGTGAGCGGATAGGCAGATACCGGGGTGGGTGTGGGCAGTTCTGGGGTCGGCGTGGCTGTCGCAGCCTGCGTCGCAGTTGGCGCTGGGGCGGCAGGCGCTGTAGCGGTCGGTGCCGCCACTGGCTGTGGCACGCAGCTGCTGATGAGCAGGGCAACGAGCAGGGCGCAGATGAGGAAGGAGAAACGTTTCATGGCAAAACCTCCTGTGCTGTAAGGTTGGATGTCTGCGCAGTATCGGCTGGCTCGAGGCTGCCACCTTGCCAGCCGGCCTGGCCCTCACCACTGGCCCTGCGCCACAAGAGGCTCTGCCTGGCAAAGCACAGCCCCGACCAGTGTTGGCCGGGGCTGAAGCGCCCGATATCGCACGGAACAACAACGCCGCCCTGCAAGGCGGCGAAAAAACTCGTGCTTGCAACGCTTTCGCCCCCCGTCCGCGCAGGTGCTGAAAGCAGGCAGATGGCGGGTATTCTGGCTCCCCCTCAAGGGGTTACAGTTGCGGGACAGCGCCGGACTCGCACCGGTCTTTCCCCGTTAGGCCTAGGCATCCGGGCCTTCGGTCACCACCGCCTGCACGCTATTCAGTTGACTCTCAGTATAAGCGAGCCGCGCAGGCCGGGCAAAAGCACGGCGTGGCACAATTGCGTTTCATGGGGGCAGACGAGTGGATATGCTGCTTGGAATGCAGCGCCCGGCCACGCGCCAGCAGACCGGATACCCGCCGGTGTGGCTGTTCGTGAGGTGTGCGCGGAAGCTGCGTGGCCCATGTCGCCATGCCGGCAGGCGCCCAACGGGGCACGGACGCCGGGGAGCCGCGGAAGCCGCCCCATGGGCTCCTAGCCCGTCACCTGGAGCGGTGCAAGGTCCACCCAGCCATCGCCCTGGGCTGCCTGTACGTGCAGAAGGAGGCGATACCGGCCCGCAGGCAGATCCGCAGGCAGGAAAGCTGCAATAGGAACGCGCAGCAGCGCTTCTGGCCCGAGCTCAAGGCTTGCTGCATCCAGGGTGGTTGTGTTTAGGACGCTCCGGCGGCCGGCACCCTCCAGGACGAGCTCAACTTGAAGAGGTTCGGGCACGGCGACGCGCCAGTATAGAACGGCCGAAAGCGGAGTGCCGGCCGGCAGGGCTGGCGCGGGCGAGGGCTGGCTACCGAGCCTCGCCACGTCCCAACCTACGAGCCGCAGTGGCCCAAGGGGCAGATCCCGCTTGTACACGGAGCGGACTGCCGCATCCGGGATGGGCCTGGGGTTTGGCAACACCCTTACCTCGCCAAGCTCGATGTGATCCTCGCCGCCTGGCAGGCGGAGGCGTTCTCCCGTCTGCGGGTCGTACAGCCCGGCTATGAGGCGGTACGAGCCAGGTGGAGTGCCCAGGAAAATGGGGATCGCCTGCTGCCCCACCAGAGTTACTCCTGGTTGCCAGGCATCGGTTGCTGGGCCAGCCGAGAGCGGCTCGCTATCGCGCTGGCCGACGATGTTGTTTTGCGCATCGAGCGCTTGCAGGAAGAGCTTGTAGCGCTGCTCCGGGCGGCGAATGGCCTGCCACTCGATCCGCACCGGGACAGCAAGCCCAGGCTGGACTGGCTCGCCACTCACAGCATAGGAGCGCAGCAATATCGATCCGCCAAAGGGAGCGTCCACTTGCTTGGGTGCAGGCATGCTCTTGGGCGCGGTGTACAGCGTCAGCCGGACGTTGCCGTACCACTCGTCCAGCGCCTTATAAAGGTGGCTATCCAGCCAGTTCTCGATCAGCCCTTCTGGGTCGCTCTCAGGAGTGCCCCAGAAAACGGCAAAGATGCACTCATGGCGCGCTGCCAGCTGCGCGAGCTCGCTAGCAAGAGGCTGCTTCTCGGGGGGCCGCTGCCTCGGAAGCGGGTAGACGGGCGCAGCGCCATGGTAGTAGTAGGCGAACACCTCTTGTTGGCCCGGCGCGTTGAGTATCACCGCGTCCTGCTCTGTGGCCACAGCGGCGATGTAGGCGGCGATCCCCCGGTAGTCGTCCCGCAGGCGTGGCTGCGCCTCGTAATAGCGCAAGAGGCCCTGCAGGCTTGCCAGCAGGGGCGCAAGAAGAAGCACGGTGGCGCAAAGGGCGGCCGCGCTCGAGCCCGAAAGCCGCTTTGCTGCCCGTGCAGCCCAGGCCACTGCGCAGCCAAGGGCCACATGGTAGTACGGCAGGCCCAAGAGGAGGAACTTCTCCCTATAAGCAGGCCGCAGCAACGAAGCCACCCAGAGCGAAACTGCAGGCCACAGGAGGCCAGCGACGGCAAATAGCGGCAGCCATACTGTGGTGCGCCCGGGCCGCAAGGGCAGCGCAAGAAGCGGCAGAAAGCACAAGAGTGCAAATGGCGCTGGGAGTTGCACCGTCGGGCCACCTGTGTACAGCCGGCCAAGTTCCTTCAGGAAGAACCCGAGCCCGAACTGCGGCGCGATTGCCGGCCAGGCCGCAAGGCTGCGGGCTGAGGCCTTGAGCCAAGGCGCATAGAGCACAAAAAGCAATAGCCACAGCAAAGCCCACCGGGCGAGCAACGCGCTGCGGCCGCTTCTCCTGCACACCGCGATGCCGAGCACGAAGAGCCCCTGCAGGCAAACCACTAGGGAACCAAGGTAGTGTGTCCAGAGGCAGGCAGCCGTGAGCCCAAGCCATGCCAGCTCGGCGAGGCCCAGCCTTCGGGCCTGCGGCGCGCTGCTCACACAGGCGGACCAGGCCATGCTGCTGCCGAGCCCAAGGCCGGCCAGAAGTATGTAGGAGCGAGCCTCCTGGCTATAGTAGATGGCGAAGGGGGAAAGAGCGGCAAGCACGCCAGCGGCAATGCCGGCGCCAAAGCCGGCAATCTGCGCCGCCCAGGCGTACGAGAGGGCAACCAGTGCGCAGCCGGCCAGCACCGAGAGGGAACGCAGGCCGGCCTCGCTCGTGCTGAAAAGGCGTGCCCAGAAGTGCAACAGGTAATAGTAGAGGGGCGGGTGAATGTCGGCTGCAGCAGCCGGGGCAATGGCGGCAAGCGGGCGCACGGCCATGGCCCAGGAGTTGCCTTCATCGGCCCAGAGGCTCCCCGCCGCCAGGCCGTGGAGGCGCAGCGCCGCGCTGGCTGCAAGGAGCATGACTAAGAGCAAGCTGCGCGAACGAGAACCAGCAAGAGCGCGGAGCCCTTCGCCCTCTTGCCGTGTTCTTACTGTGGGTTGTACAAGGCACATAAGGGCATTATAGCATCATGGCGGACGGAGCCAGAATGCTTCCCGGCGTCTGCACGCCGGGATGGCAAGAGCTTCGGTGGCTTGGAGATGAGAAGGGTTGAGTCGAGCGGCTTTGCCGCTGTATTGGTGCTTGTGCTGCTTGCCGCATGCGCCACCGGCTACTTAGCAGCGGCGAGCTTGCGGGGGCTGCGGCTCCCGAGCGTGCGCGAGCTGGCCCAGTCCTTCTTCGTGCCCAGCCCGACCCTCGCCGTGAGCGCCGCTGTACGCCTGCTCGTAACCCCCACGACAGCCCTGGCCACCCCACAGCCCTTCGCCATCCCCACCCCAACACTGCGCCCTGCGCCAACAGTGCTTGCTCCTGCTCTGGGCAGGCCAACCGCGCCGGCAACAACCAGCACCTCAGGGTGGGTGCCAAGTGAATCCCCTCCTGCCGAGCAAGCGCCTGGGGAGGAAGCTAAAGAGACACCTACGGTCCTCCCGCGTGAGGTGGCGACTGCGGCGCCGCAATATCAGTATGTGCCCGACGGGCCACCGAAACCCGCGCCAGAGCGTGGCTGCTACGTGGGAGCCGTGTTTGGCTGGGTGCGGGAAGAATCCGGCCAGCCACTGCCGGGGGTGCAGCTGCGCGTGTCGGATCCGTGGGGGCACAACACTCCAACCATGACCAAGCAGCCGCCCGATGCCGGCTACTACGATGTCATCCTTGGCACCGGGCCGGCCATCTACTACGTGGTCGTCGTAGATAGCTTGGGCAATCAGCTCTCGCCAGTAGTGCAAGTCGAGCACCCAGAAGGAGCGAGTGCCTGCTGGTATGAAGTGAGCTTTAGGCGGGTGGCCGCACATCGCCTGGCACCATGATGCCCGTGGACCTTTGACCAGCTGTTGACCGCGAATGTGGCCAGGTGCTAGGATTTTTCCGAGAGAATCCCTACGGCCTTCGGCTCCGAGCGTCTGCTCCCTTGCTCGATCTGCACGTTAGTAGCTCCGAGGGCAACCAAACTGCAGCGCCCGACAAGCTGCCTGGAATGGCGAGGAGGAAAGCTCTCTCGGTGTGTGGGAGGTGAAAATGTGGTCGTAAGGATCCTTTTCCGCCTGCTGGGCATGGTGGCATTTGGAGCCCTCGGGTGGCAGCTGGGGCTTCTCATAGCTGGCAGCAGCCAGCAGGTCCTTCCCGACGTGCTGGCACTTACGCTGCTCTTTGCAGGCATTGGCTTCATCATTGGCCCTTGGCTCACTATCCTGCCCTACCGGCACCTTGCTCAGCTTCTGCGTTCTGTGCCTGCAGAGGACCTTGTCTCCGCGACAATTGGCCTTATTATCGGGCTTATCCTCTCGGCATTGCTTTCCTTCCCGCTCAGCTTGCTGCCCGGGCCACTGCGAAGCGCACTCACCCTGCTCACTACTGGCGCGCTTTGTTATGCTGGCGTCGCTGTCATGCTCGTGCGCCGCCGGGAGCTGGGCCGCTTGTTGAGCTCCATCCGCATCAGGCTGGTGGAGCCAGAAGCGGACCGCGCCGCTGATGCCAGGCATGAATACCCGCGCATCCTTCTCGATACCAGCGCCATCATCGATGGGCGCATCGCCGATATCAGCCGCACAGGTTTCATCATGGGCACAATTGTGGTGCCGCGTTTCATCCTGAACGAGCTCCAGCGCATCGCCGACTCCCCCGACCCGCTGCGGCGCAACAGGGGTCGGCGCGGCCTGGATATGTTGAACCGGCTGCAGAAGGAATCGACTACGCCGGTTGAAATCCTGGATTACGATGTCGATGGGCCTCAGCAGGTAGACGATAGGCTCATCACCCTCGCCAAGGAGAAGCGTTGGCCGGTCATCACCAACGACCTGAACCTCAACCGCGTTGCGCAGCTGCAGGGAGTGACGGTGCTCAACATAAACGAGCTCGCGAATGCGGTGAAGACGGTGGTCTTGCCTGGCGAGTCTTTACGCGTGCGGTTGATCCAGGAAGGCAAGGAACAAGGCCAGGGCGTTGGTTACCTGGACGACGGGACGATGATCGTGGTTGAGAATGGGCGGCGCTACATTGGCAGCAGCGTTGAGGTCACCGTGACAAAGGTGCTGCAGACAGCAGCGGGACGCATGATCTTTGCCGCCCCCAACCGCGATTAGCTCATGCGGCTGCGGGCTGGCTACGTTCGGGCACGCCCGTCCCACCAGAAGGTGCGGAATTCTTCAAAGGCGGCGCAGAGGGCGTCGATGTTCTCTGGAGGCGTTGGTGGGTAGATCCCGCAGATGAGCTCGAGCCCACCCAGTGGTGAGCCCAGCGTGCGCACCTCGTATTCCACGAGCTCGCGGATCTCCTGGCGGGTGCCATACGGCACCACCTTCTGACGGTCCACGTCCAGCCGGATGCAAACGCGGCCTTTCACGTGCTTTGCAAGCGTTTCGATGCCGTTCACGAGGTCCTGCGGATTGACGATATCGATTCCAGTTGCCAGCAGGTCGTCCATAATATCCATGATGTAGCCATCGGAATGGAAGGCGACCAGCGCCCCGGCCTGGTGGCAAACGGCCACAAGCTCCTGATAGCGCGGCGCAAGGTAATGCCGGAACTGGCTTGGGCTGAGAAGGCTTGCCTTCTGTGCCCCCAGGTCATCCCCGAACTCCATGAGATCCACGCTGAGCTCAAGCCAGAGCTGGACGAGGCGGCGGTTGTAGATCATGACCTTCTCGATGAGCGCGTTCAGGCGCTCATCTCCCGTTGCCACGTCCAGCATGAAGTTCTCGAACCCGCGCAGGTAGGTGAGGCGCAGGAAGAGAAAGCCATGCGGCAGGGAGCCGGCGACCACCCGGCCAGCCTGCCTTGCCTGCGCGGCACGCTCTTGCGCTGCGGCCCAACTGGCTGGCTGCCGATCCCACTGCACGGAGGGGTCTGGCGGGGCGAAACTCTCGAGCGCTGCCCAATCGGCGAGGGGGTGATGGATGACAACGCCTTCGAGGCCGTTGACGCTGCTCCTCCAGGTGCAACCCCAGGCGTCGGTGAAGTCCTCGCCAGCACGATGAGCCGGTGCGAACTGGTAGTGCTCATAATCCCGCGCACCCGGCCGAAAGTCCGGGAACAGAGTCGGGTGGCGCAGGAGAACCTGCTCGAGCTCGCCCCGGAGCGCATCCCAGGTGGCGTCCGAAATCGCCACATGGACTGGCATCCACTCCGGCCGGCGGAAAGTGGCATTGCGGATGTAGTTCTCGCGTTCTGAAAGGGGCACCTCCTTCCTCCTCAGCCAACGGGCTCAGGTGGCCAGGTGCAGCCGCGGCGAGTGCTGGTGCTCGGCGCTCCGAAGCCGTGCCGGCACGACGCGTGCAAGCACTCAAGTTCCTTGCCGTTTTGCCGATATATAACCTGGCGGCGGCTTGGCGCTCCTTGACGGAAAGCCATGCTGGCGGCATATTATCCTGGGCCTGCAAGGGCCGCAAGAGGGCAGAAGGGGTATGGCAAAGACGACTCTGGCAGCTCCGGCTGAGCACAGCGCCGAATGGAGCCCCATCCTCCAGGAGCTGGAAAGCCTGCGACGAAAGGTAGCCGAGCGTGCCGAGTTTGTGGAGGATCTCGCCCATGAGCTGCGCAGTGGGCTCACTTTCCTGCGCGGATATGTGGACTTGTTCCTGGCGGGCACGCTTGGGCCGATAAGCGACAAGCAGCGGCATGCCCTTGAGGTCATGGCGAGGCGAACCGATGCTGTGTTGCACCTGCTTGACCAAATGCTCTCCTTGGAGCGCGCCCGCGCCGGCCACCTTGAGCTTTCACCGGCTGTGGATATCGCGGAGGTGGTGCAGCACAGCGTGCAGAGCATGCGTGTGGCTGCTGACCAAGCAGGCGTCCAGATAGAGGTGCAGTGCCCGCCGTGCCTGCTCGTAGAAGGGGATGCTCGCCGCCTGCTGCAGGTGGTGGATAATCTGCTAAGCAACGCCATCAAGTTCAGCTACCCGGGCAGCAAGGTTCGCATCGCCGTGAGCGACGATGGGGATGAAGTTGGCATTTCCGTGGCCGACGAGGGAGTGGGCATTGCCCCGGAGGAACAGCAGCGCATTTTCGAGCGGTTTTATCGCTCGCCGCGCGGCTCTGGGAAGGCGGATGGGACGGGGCTGGGCCTTGTCATTGTGCGTGCCATAGTTGAGGCGCACGGGGGACGGATTTGGGTGGAAAGCGAGCTCGGCAAGGGCAGCACCTTCCACATCGCCCTGCCCAAGCGCCAGGAGAGGGCCAGGAGCGCGCCATGAGGACCATTGAGCTGGAGTTGCAGGGTCTGAAGGCCTGGCTGCTCGATTGCGGAACATTCCGCCACGATGGCGGGGTGATCTTTGGCCCTGTCCCCAAGCAGGAGTGGTCCAAGTATTGCCAGGCCGATGAGGCGAACAGGATACTGCTTGCCATCCGGCCGCTGCTTGTGGCGTCGGAATCCGGGTACGTGCTGGTAAATGCGGGCTGGGCAGGCCCCGAGGGTCAGGGTAGTGCCCCGGGGACAAGGCCAATCTCGGCTGCGCTGGGAGAGCTTGGGCTGGAGCCGGAATCAATCGCCGTAGTTATCCTCACCCATCTACATCCCGATCACATTGGTGGGCTTTTCCTCGGTTCTGGCACCGCGCGGCGGCCCTTTTTCGCGCGTGCCAGGCACCTGGTGCAGCGGGCGGAAGCGGCGGCAGCAGCCTACCCCAATGAACGCACACGGGCCGATTATGACCCCGGCGCCCTGCGCTGCCTTGAAGAGGCAGGGCTACTCACGTTGCTGCCGGGCAGCTGCCGCGTAGATCGGAACGTGAGGGCACTGCTCTGCCCGGGCCACACGCCTGGCCATCAATGCGTGCGGCTGGAAAGCGGCATGCATAGTGCTCTTTACCCATCCGACCTGGCGGCCCTGCCGGTGCAGGCTGAGAGGCTGGCCTGGGTGCAAGGGCTGGATCTTGAGCCTTTGCGCACTCTTGAGTCCAAGCGTTCCATCCTGGGGCAGGCTGTCGAGGACGGTTCCTACCTTCTCTTCGAGCACGAGCCGGATGACGAAAGGGCCGTCGGCCGGCTTGTGCCCAGCGGCAAGCGGTGGCGTTTTCAGCCTGAGCGCCCATCTTAGCCGCATTCCGGGCTCCCTTTTCTGGACAGGCTTGGCTTCTTGAGCGAGAATTTGGCGGCTTTCGCGCAGCCAGAGCTGCCTGCGGCGTTGGCCCAGTTTGTGGCGCGCAAGGGAGGTGCAAGGATGTCCATCTCAAGGGTTCGCTGGCTTGTCACAGGCGATGAGCACCAGGATGCAGTCCTCGAGTATGCTGCCACCGAGCTTGCCCGGTACACGAAGCGGCTTACGGGCTCAAGCCGCCCGCCAACCCGGCCGGCTGTCGCGATGCGCCGCCGAAGTGGGACCGCATGGCTCGGGCTTTGCGACAAGGTTTTGCTCCCACCTGGTGTGGAGCTCAGGCCCTCAACGTGGGATGACGGCTATGCGCTCTGGTCAGCCGACGGAAGCCTTTACATCGTGGGCACTAACGCGCGCAGCGTCCTGTTCGGCGTCTACGCCTACCTGGAGAGCCAGGGCGTGCGTTTCCTGCGGCCAGGGCCGGATGGAGAGGTTCTGCCCAACCGGAAGGCGTTGACGCTGCCTGAGGAGCCAACAGTATCAGTTGCGCATTACAGGCACCGGGGCGTGTGCATTGAGGGCGCACCCTCGCTTGAGATCGCGCTGGACATGGTCGATTGGTGCGCCAAGAAGCGGCTCAACACCATATTCCTGCAGTTTTTCTCCAGCCAATACTTCTACAACAACTGGTACGAGCGCTGGTACAACCCTGGCCGTGGCAAGGGGCCCCTCACCGAGGAAGAGGCGCTGGCCATGGATAGCCAGGTGATCTCGGCTCTCAAGCAGCGTGGGCTCATTTTCCACCGGGTGGGCCACAGCTGGACGAGCGCTGCCTTCGACATGCCCCGCTCCGGCTGGGTCACAGAGGATGACGGCGCTGTGAAACCGGAGTACCGCCGGTTCCTTGCCCTCGTGGGCGGGGAGCGAAAGCTGTTTGGGAATGTGCCCATCAACACCGAGCTTTGCTACAGCTACAAGCCCGCGTTTGACCGCTTCGTGGAGAACGTTGTTCGCTATTGCGAGGAGCACCCGGAGCTGGATGTGGTGCACGTCTGGCTATCGGATGCTGCTAACAACAAGTGCGAGTGCCCAGAGTGCCGCGAGCTTTCCATATCTGACTGGTATGCAAAGGTGATCAACGCCCTTTCGGAGCAGCTTGCCGAGCGGGTGCCGGGCAAGCGGTTCGTGTTCCTGTGCTACATCGAGCTGCTTTGGCCGCCAGAAAGGGTGCAGATCGACGAGAGCCATGGGAATGCGATAATGATGTTTGCGCCTATATCGCGCTGCTATGGCCACGCGCTGCACGACCCTTCTTGCGATGATGGCCTAGAGTGGCCTCGCCCGGCCCTCAACCAGTTCCAGGCACCGCGCTATAACGCGTTTTTCGTTCGTCAGCTCAGGGCGTGGCGAGAGGCTTTCCACGGCGACAGCTTCGATTTCGATTACCATCTGATGTGGGCCATTTGGCAGCAGCTCACGGACACCCACCTGGCGCGCATCTTCCATGAGGATCTGCAGAAGCTGCGGGAGCTCGGCCTTAATGGGATCATCAGCTGCCAGTCGTTCCGCGCCTTTTACCCCTCTGGCCTGGCCATGACTGTGCTTGCGGAAAGCCTCTGGGACCCGACAAGGCCCTTTGCTGAGCTGCGCGATAGCTACTACGAGGCTGCTTACGGCAGGAGCGCGCGCTTTGCCGGTTCCTATCTCGCGGGCGTCGAAAGCTACTTGGACTCTGGAGACCCGCACTGGCGGACGTGCCCCTTTGCTGCTGCTGATGAGGCCAAGCTCCGGCGCTTTCTTGCTTTCCTGCGGTGGGCAGGGGCAGAGCTCGCCGCGCAAAGGCAAACCGCTGCGGATCCTGCCCGGCGGCGTTCATTGGACATCCTGCGGCACCACATTCAGCTGTTGCGACTGCTCGCGCGAGCACACCTTCTTGCCCGCCGTGGCGACGCGCAACGTGCGGCCCAGAACGTGGAGCGCGCCCGAGAGCTGCTGCGCCAAAGCGAGGCACGGATGGCTCACGTCCTGGATACAATGCTCGCCCTCAAGCACTGCGTCGAAGCACACAAGCCTGCCTAGAAACGATAACACCCCCGGGACGCTGCTTGTGCGTCCTGGGGGCGCTCTCCTTCTGGTTGGCGTTAGAGGCTGACCGTGAGCCCTCGTGTGGGCGATCGTTCAACACCGCATCGCGCTGCTGCCAGCCGCCAAAAAAGCAGGGACCCCAGCTAGCCTTTCTACCCCCTGGTTTGCGCCTCGCTTACTCATCCCTTGCGGGCCACCCTACGCTGGCTCCCGCCCATGAGAGCTTCCTAATGGAAACCCTTTGAGCGCTTCCTTGCCAGAGATCAAGCAGCAAACCACCAGGTGGTTGGCCACCCCGTTACACTGCCTCCCTCTAGCTCGGCACCCTTCCCCTGACTCAGCCTTTAGGCCGAAGCCCGAGGGAAAGACGACCAGCTTCAGTGCATTTCGGCGAGGTTCCCCCACGAGAGCTTACTCAACTACCCGGGGCCCCCGGCCACCAGGTCGCTTTCGCTTCCCGATGGCAGCTCAACTCTAGCACAGAAACGCCATGCAGTCAATAGGGTGAACATTAAGGTTTTTGACAACCTGGGGAACGGCTGACTATCCCGCACAGCGGGTGGTCAATCCCGCGCGAATTGACGCCACGGCTTTACTTGAGAGTCGGTCCAAGGCAAAATCATGGTTGAGAGCGGCGCGACCTTGCTGCAGGTGCTCCACCTTGTAGATAGGGCGCAGGACGGCGCGGATGGCGGGTGCATCGCTTCGCGGTGGGGTCTGGGCCTCTGTGTTGCTGTTTTTGCTGGCATTGCGCCACATGTGCTTGTTGAGCCCTAGTACTAAGGAGTCATTGACGTGCGGATCGCTGTGGACGAGAATGAAGTGCAGTGGCAGGAGCTTGCGGATCGGCGTTCGGCCGATCTCATTGTGCCTGGCGCGACGCCGGCACATGGGGGACTCGTGCTGGGGGTCGCCGTGTACACCGCTGAGAGCTACGGGCCACTTCAGGTGCACGACGATCAAGAGGCAGTCTACTGCGTCTCAGGAAAGGGCATGATACGGATTGGAGAGGAGGAGTTCGAGATCCAGCCGGGAAGGGCATTTTACATCGGCCGCGGCGTGGCGCACGCCACGAGGCGGACGGGGCCAGAACCGGTGAAGGTCGTTTACGTGCACGCCCCGGACTGAGGTAAGCCTGTGCGCCGCCGGAGCAAGGTTGTCCCCGGATATGTGCCCGCGGAACAGGCTGGCGCGCCAACCGGCTTGGTGCCCAATTCCGTCATGCGGGATCTGCTGCGTTTCTTGGAGAGGCACCTGGGGGCAGAGGCGTTGCGGGGCATCCTCAACCTGGCTGGGCTTGAGAGCTACCACCAATCGCTGCCACCGGATGACATGCGCCTTGAGGTGGACGCCGCGCACTATGTGGCCGTCATGCAGGGGCTGCAGGATTACTACGACGAGCGCGGCGCCATGGCGATCGCGCGCGCGGTGGGCCGCAGCACTGTCCGCCGGGCGATTATCCACGACATTGGCGCGCGAAACCACGCCCGGCAGCTCGGTGGCCGAGAGCTGTTTACCATTGCCCTGGATTGCTTTGCCAAGACCACAGCCTTGAGGGATCGCCACCTGATAGCGCTGCAGGATAGCGGCGATATGCTGCTTGTCACCTTGCGGCAACCGGCTTGCTGGGCCCGGGACCCGGCTGGGCGGGCGTGCCAGGTTGTGGTGGGAGCGCTGCGCGGCGCGCTGGAGCTCATCTCCGGCCGGCACCTGCGCGTGCGAGCAGTGGCCTGCATCCATGATGGAGCAGGTCACTGCATTTTCGAGG
>JAPWUW010000268.1 GCA_028275325.1 Anaerolineae bacterium
GCCGTGTGGGAGCGCTTTACAAGCTGGATGGCCGAGAACAACCTCATCGCGCAGCCAATCGACGCGAGCAAGGCCTTCACAAATGAGTTCCTCCCCAAGAAGTGACTCTATCAAGGTCCGCGTCCAAGGAGTGAGCAAGTGGTTCGCGGTCGATGGTCGGCTGACCCAGGCCATCGACCGCATTTCCCTCGCTGTAGCGGAAGGGGAGTTCGTGAGCATCGTCGGCCCCAGCGGCTGCGGCAAGACGACCCTCTTCAACATCATCTGCGGGATCCTCGCCCCAGATGAGGGCGAAGTGTTCGTGGACGGGCAGCCAGCTACCGGCCGGCGCGGCCTCGTCGCCTACATGCCGCAGAGGGATGCGCTCCTGCCGTGGCGGACGGTGCTGCAAAATGTGCTGCTCGGCGCCGAGCTCGGCGGCCAGCCCATGGCGCAGGCGCGCGCCGAGGCGCTTTCGCTCCTGCCGGCCTTTGGGCTTGCGGGGTACGAGCACCGCTACCCCTACGAGCTCTCAGGCGGCATGCGCCAGCGCGCCGCGCTCCTTCGCACCTACATGCTGCACCGCGATGTGCTCCTCCTCGATGAGCCGTTTGGCGCGCTCGATGCGCTCACCAGGCGGCAGCTGCAACTGTGGCTCCTTGAGCTCTACCAGCAGCACCGCAAGACAGTGCTTTTCATCACGCACGACGTGGATGAGGCCGTCTTCCTCTCGGATCGGATCTACGCGCTGACACCGCGGCCGGCCAGGATTTGCTGCACTCTCGAGGTGGACCTGCCGCGGCCACGCACATTCGCGGCCATGGCAGAGCCACGCTTCACGGCCCTGCGCCAGGAGCTCCTGCGCGCTCTGCAGGTCATCTGATCGCCCGCACCCGACGGGGGCGGGTGGGCGGGGCAGTTTCTCGAACGCTCCATTGGCCGCCAGTGTGCGCTGGCAGCGAGAGGTAAAGGTCGGGTGGGTGGGAATACCTCCCTGAGCTGCCACATTGGCGGCCGATGTGCTTTGGCAGCCACGCAACCTCCAGCAATAGGGCAACGCCTGCGGCCAACAAGCGCTTTCGAAAAGCGCAGCTCCTTGCACGGTCGCACGTGGCGGCCAATGCCCTCAGTGCAGGAGTTATGGCTTGCCCTCGCCAAAGCGCCTTGGCCGTCGGTGCGCCGCCCGAGACTTGTCTCTCCCACCCACCCGCCCTGCAGCTTGGCTCCGCTTTTCAGGGGCGGGTGGGTGGGAATACCTCCCTGAGCTGCCACGTTGGCCGCCAACGTGCTTTGGCAGCGAGGTAAAGGGCGGGTGGGAATAACCCACTGAGCTGCAACATCGGCCGCCAGTGTGCTTTGGCCACAAGAGGCGCTTCAATAAACAGCCCCATCGGCCCGGCGGCCGGGCGCCCACGATGGTGCGCCGGGCCGGGCGCAGCGCATGTGCCCTGCCCGGCGCGTCAGGCGCTGCACGTACCGGACCTCTTCCACTGGCACGCCAAGCTCCGCCGCAATGGCCTGCACCCCGAGCCCCTGCTCCAGCCGCACCAGTATGCGGTCCAGCAGCTCATACCCGAGCCCAATAATGAGCTCGTCATCCAGGCCGGGGAGGAGGTCCGGCGTTGGCGGCCGCTCGAGGATCTCTTGCGGCAACTCGAGGTGCTGCCCGAGCTGGTAGACCTGCGTCTTGTACAGCTGGCAGAGCGGGAAGACATCCGCGGCGGCATCGCCGTGCTTCACAAAGAGCCCGATAGCAAGTTCCGTGCGGTTGCAGGTGCCAGCAACGAGTAGGTTCTCTCGCTCGGCGCAGTAGTGGAGCACGACCATCCGCAAGCGCACCTTCACGCGGTGGTACGCTACGGCGTCGTTGAGCCAAGGTCCCCGCAGGCCCTCTGCCCCGAGGAGCAACGCGGCAAAGGGGCTCTCTCCTGCCGGCAACAGCGCGCGGAAGCGGCGGTAGTAATGCCCAATCGCGCGGCGGCGCAGGCCCCTTGTGGGCAGAAGCCAGGTGGGCGGGTGAAAGTAGGCGCCAAGCAGCGTGAGGGCAGGCGTGAGCCGGATGACCTTGCGCCGCAGGCCAAGCTGCCCTGCAAGGGCCCAAGCCGAGCGCATGAGGGCCGGGTCGCTATCCCTCTCCGGCATGATGAGCGCAAGCACCTTCTGCGGGCCCAAGGCCCGGCAAAGGAGGGCCGCCACCACCGCCGAATCGAGCCCGCCGCTCAGCCCCACGGCCGCTCCAGAGCGCCGCAGCGCCCGCGCAGCCCGCTGGATGAGCCGCGCAGCCCTCTCGGCTGCAGCCTCTGGCTCAATCGCAAGCTCAGGCGGACAGCGGCTCTCCTGCACGGGGTACCTCACGGCCGAGGCCGCTACAGGTAGAAGATGCGGTCGGCGTATTGAGCCAGCATGCGCCGATTGTGCTCCATCCCGCCCTCGAGGTTGGCCGACATGTAAACAGGCGGCGTGATGCCAGCCTGGGCCAGGTTCTCCACCACCTGGGCGATGATGGCATGCAGGATGGCCCCGGCCACCACACCGGAGGTGGAGCAAATCCGCTGCGCAAACCCTGGCACCTCAAGGCAGGCATCCCCAACGGGGCTGCCGTTATCGAGCACTATGTCGGCCAGCTCGAAAACCCTCTTGCCACTGGAATGGCGGGAGGAGACAGCCTTGCTGTAGGCGAGGGAAGTGATGGCGATGACCTTCATGCCCGCTTCTTTGGCCGCCAGCGCCATCTCCACCGGCACGGCGTTCCGCCCCGAAACGGAGACGATGATCATGACATCTCCGGCACGGGCAGGCACTCGCTCCCGGAATGTGGCCAGCCCGTAGCCCTCGAGCTGCTCCATGGCGGAAGTGAGCGTCGGTGGGCGAACGGCAACCGCCTCCAGGCCCGGGGCGAAGACGGCGTTCACGAGCATGAGCCCGCCCGCACGGTAAAAGATCTCCTGCGCGGGCAGGGCGGAGTGGCTGCAGCCAAAGACGAAGAGGCTGTTGCCCGCCGCGATGGCCTCAGCTATCAGGTGCGCCGCCTCCTGGATGAGGGGCATCTGCGCGCGGGCCACCTCTTCGAGCACGGATTGCAGGTGTGCAAAGTACTTCTGGGCAAGCAAAGCGGCCTCCTTTCCGGTGCTAGATGCCGAGCTCCTCGTAGCGCTGCCTGGCCCTCTCGTTGAACTCCGGGCCATCCGCCAGGTTGACGCTGCGGAACACCGTGGGCATGACCCCGCGCGCAAGCAGCTCCTCCACCAGCGCTGCCACAAGCGCCCAGGAGATGTAGACAAACGCCAGGCCGGAGAGGGGGCAAATGGGCGTCTCAAGCCCTGCCACTGGCAGGCTCGCATCCCCGATGGGAACACAGTTGTCGATGGCCACATCGGCAACCTCGTAGAGCTTCTTGCCCCAGGGGTTGCGCGCCGGCACAGCGCTGCTGTAGGCGTAAGAGGTGATGGCCACAACCTTTATGCCGCGGCGACGCGCCTCGAGGGCAAGCCCCACCGGCACCGTCCGCGCTCCCGAAACGGAGCAATCGAGGAGGGCATCTCCCGGCTGCCAGTTGAGCTGGGCGCACAGCAATTTGAGCGCCTCTCCCTCCAGCTGCCACTCCTCCTCCGGCGCAAGAGCTTCCTTTGGCTTGCCCCTGTGCCGCGGCGGCAGAGGGTGGGTGGCGGAAAGGTTGAGCTGGATCTGGTTGATGGCAAAGAGGCCACCCGCCCGGTTGAGGAGTTCTCCGGTGCAGTGCCCGCTATCGTAATAGTGCAGGGCCCCGCCAGAGGCGAGGCACTCTGCTAACAGGCGCGCGGCCCTGAGGATTTGCTCTCCCTGCTCCGCGCGGATCTGCCGCAGGAGCGCCTCCGCCCTATCCATCCACTGATCTCTTAGCGTCATGTTCCACTTCACCTCCTGCAGGTAGAGAAATGCCCTCGCCGGTGGCCGCAGGCGCCTGGAGCGGCAAGAGCGCCTGTGCCGCCATCTGGTAGATGAGATCGCGCTCCTCCCTGCCGATCTCCAGGCCAGCTTCCCTCAAGGCAACGACGAGGCAGCCCACCACTGGCTCGTGCTGGCAGAGCACCACACGCGCCCGCGGTGCAACCTGGCTCACCCGTGCCTGGAA
>JAPWUW010000269.1 GCA_028275325.1 Anaerolineae bacterium
TCGCCCGGGCGATGCTCCACAGCGGGCGCGTCCTGGATAGGCTGATCGGCCGCGCCGAGCGAGATGAGGCCTTTGCGCGCATGCTGGCGGGCATCATCGCCGGCACACAAAGCGTGGCCGGCGCCCTTACACCGGCCACCCTCTCGCGCTACCTGACCTGGTGGCGCGCACCCCGCCGGCGCCGCCGCACCTAGCGCGCATACGGGTCAGCAGCGTCGCGCAGCCCGTCGCCCACGAAGTTGAAGGCCAGCACCGCCAGCACGATAAAAGCACCGGGCAGAAGGAGCCAAGGGGCCTGCGCCACCACCCGCAGCTTCTGCGCCTCGTTGAGGATGACACCCCAGCTCACCGCCGGCGGCCGCAGGCCCACGCCAAGGAAGCTGAGCGCCGTCTCCCCCAATATCATGCCGGGAATCGCCAGCGTCAGGTTGGCGATAAGGTAGCTGAGGAATGAGGGCACCAGGTGCCGCACGATGATGCGCCACTCTGAGGCGCCAGCAAGCCGCGCGGCCATGACAAAGTCTTCCTCGCGCAGGGCCAGGAACCGGCCTCGCACCACGCGCGCCAACCCCGTCCAGCCGATGAACGAGAGAATCACGAGGATAGCAAAGTACACCTTGAGGGGAGGCCAGTAAACGGGCAGAGCAGCAGCCAAAGCCATCCAGAGAGGGATCGTGGGGATCGAGCGGATGAACTCGATCAAGCGTTGCACAGCAATATCGACCACGCCCCCATAATAGCCAGAGATGCCGCCAATGATCACCCCCAGGACCAAGCTGATAATCACCCCGACGAAGCCCACAGAAAGCGAGATGCGGCTGCCGTGGATGACCCGCGAGAGCATATCGCGCCCCATGCGGTCGCTACCCAGGAGAAAAAGCGTCCGATCATTGCCCTCCAGGCCAAATAGATGCAGGTCGCTCTCGAAGAGCCCCCAAAGCTTGTACGGGTCGCCATGGACAAAGAAGTGAATGTAGATCTTGGTGCCTGTGTCCTCCACATAAGTCTTGCGCAGGGTGGCCGTGTCCACCTGCTGGACCAGCCCGTACACGAAGGGCCGCAGGCTGAAATTGCCCTGCTCGTCCACGAAGCGAATCCGCCTCGGCGGGACAAAAAGCAGCTTTGTGTTCTGCTTGTTATGGTCGTAGGGAGCTATGAACTCGGCAAATATGGCCACAAAATAGAGAAAGCAGAGGACAAAGAAGCTCACCACGGCCAATTTGTGCTTGCGGAAGCGCCAGTACATGAGCTTCCACTGCGAGGCGACGAATATCCGCGCCGTCTCCTCCTCGAGCAGGCGCTCTTGGCGCGCGGCCCCACCAGCGGGTTCTTTCGTCCGCAAAGCACGCTCTTCCGGCGCGCCGCTCATCGCTAGCCTCCAAACCTGATGCGCGGATCCAACCAGGCGAGCAGGATATCCGAAAGGAGAGTCCCCAGCACCGTAAGGAAGCTGAGGAGCATGAGGAAACTCCCAGCAAGGTACATGTCCTGGCTCATAAGCGAGTGCAGCAGAATTGGGCCAGTCGTGGGCAGGCCCAACACTATGGAGATAATCGTCGTCCCTGAAATGAGTGCCGGCAAGGTCCAGCCGATGGTGCTCACAAACGGGTTGAGCGCCACGCGCACGGGGTACTTGAGTATCAGCCGGGATTCTTTGAGCCCCTTGGCTCGTGCCGTGATCACATAGGGCTTGTGCAGCTCATCGAGCATCATGGCGCGCATCGTGCGGATGAGGCCAGCACTGCCCAGAAGGCCAAGTATCAGCACCGGCACCACAGCGTGCTTCAGCATATCGAGGAACTTGGCAAAACTCCAGGGCGCCTCTCTGAACTCCGGCGAGAAGAGGCCTGTGATGTTCGTGCCAGTGGCAGTGAAGATGAACCACATGAGCACCAGGGCCACCAGGAATTCCGGAATCGCCGCACCGAGGAAGGCGATCCCTGTGAAGAGGTAATCCCCCACGCTATACTGCTTAACAGCCGAATAAACGCCAATGGGAAAAGCCGTGATCCAATGCACGATAAGGGCCAGGAAAGAGATGACAAAAGTGAGGCCCATGGGCTCCGCCAGCAGCTCGATTACCGGCTTGTTCCATTCGAAGGACTGGCCAAAATCCCCGCGCAAAAGGTTGCGCATCCACTTGGCGTACTGCACATAGATGGGCTGCCCCAGCCCGTATCGGACCTTCAGGGATTCGATCGTCGCCTCGTCCACGGTTTCGCCCGTGGCGCTCAGCCTGGCAATGTACGAGGTCAGCCAATCCCCTGGAGGCAACTGGATGATTATGAACGTGACAATGGATATCACTAACAGTGTTGGTATCATGAGAAGAACGCGTCTAACGATATAAGAGAGCATTCAACCCCTCCCCCATCTTCGCAGTGCCTTCCTTTCGCGCTGCACCGGGCATCACAACCCAGCCCGCCAGCCAGAGAGACCCAAAAGGTCAGGCGGCCGCGGAGAGGGGCTCCACGGCCGCCATGAGCGCTCCTCTTGCTAGCCCTTGCGCCGCCACACCTGGAACGGCCAGGTGATGCCCTCATGGAAGGTGCGGTATTCGGCCGGCGCCTTCTCCAGCACGTTGACGAGATCTTTCTTCACGATCATTGGCTGGATATCGATGGTACAGGTGCCGACGATGTAGATCATCTCATTGTGCTGAGCGAGTATCCTGCGCCCCAGCTCAAGCCGCTTCTCGGCGCTGGGCTCTTCCTTGAGCTGCTCGTACCACTGGATGAGCTGCTTGATCTCCTCAGGCGGCTCCTCGCCGGATTTGCCGCCACTTGTGGCCCAGAGCGCATATGCCGGCGCCCAGTAGCACCAGCCATAGGGCACGAACCATCCAGGGTCGAGGATCCAGAGTATCTTGGCGATATCGTAGGAGGGCATCATGCACTCGTTGCCATGGGCCCGCTGGCTCCAGAGCGAACGCTCGATCTCCTTGGCCATGGCGTCGATGCCCAGGTGCTCCTTCCAGTAGCCGGCCACCTGCGAGAAAATGTCGATCGCCGGCACGCCCATCTCGTGCGGGTAGCACTCCAGCAGGAGCTGCAGCCTTGTCCCGTCTGGGCGCAGCCGAAAGCCCTCGCTATCGCGCTTATCCAGGCCTATGCTGTCAAGTAGCTCATTGGCCTTGTCCGGATCGAACTCGATGGCTGTCGTGCCAAACCCCTCCTGCCAGAAGGGGTCGCGCGGGCTGGCCACAGGGTTGCCGGGCTCCCCGATCCCATGCCAGAAGAGGTCGTTCATCTCCTCCCGGTTGATCCCGTAGGACAGGGCGTGACGGAATTCCTTGGTCTGCAGGAGCTCGCGCAGCGGCAGGTCGCCGTAACTCTGGTTCACGTAGACACACGGGAATGGGCCACCGATCCACTCGTAGACCTTGTAGCCACCCTTTTCCTCGTTCTCCTTGAGCAGGGAGAAGTTGGCAAACCCCATGTGCCGGTACTGCATGTCCACTTCGCCAGCGATTGTCTTCATCATGACCACCTCGGCATTATCCGAGAGGTCAACGACAACGCGCTCGAAGTACGGCAGCTGCTGCCCCTGCGTGTCGACCTTCCAGTAGTAGGGGTTGCGCACACTGATCATGCGCTGCGAGGGGAATGGGACTTCCACCTTCCACGCCCAAAGGACCGGCAGCTCCGGGTTGTTCATGTCGTCGTTGCGGTTGGCAAAGAGCTCGTACCAGTGCTCGAACTTTGCCTCCGCCACGAGTTTGTCCAGAGTCTCCTTATCGGTGTACTTGGGGTGGAATTGCTTCAGATAATGCTTGGGGGCAATGATCGCCGACCCCTGGAAACACATGAATTCGAGCAGAATCCCATACGGCTTGGCGAACTTGAAGGTCACGGTGTAGTCGTCGACCTTCTCGACCTTGACCGGCTCACCTCCAACCGTGAGCCAGGAGGGGAAGGTCGGTGAGAGCTCCTCGTTCAGCGCGATATCCTCGTACCAGAAGAGAATGTCATCGGCAGTGAAGGGCTCTCCATCCGACCACTTCATGCCCTTGCGCAGATAGAAGGTGTAAGTAGTGCCATCCTCACTCACGTCCCAGCCCTTGGCAATGTTGGGCACGA
>JAPWUW010000028.1 GCA_028275325.1 Anaerolineae bacterium
AGGGATGCCAGCGATGCGCTGGCCAGGCTTGGCATCGGCGGCACTGCCGTGGGGACAGGGCTCAACGCACACCCCCGCTACCATGCCGAGATGATCGGAGAGCTGGAAGCGCTCACCGGCATGCGGCTGCGCTCGGCGCTCAACCTCTTCGAGGCCATGCAGAACATGGCCGACATCGCGGCCTACTCTGCCTGCTTGCGCAACTTGGCTCTCACACTCACGCGCATCGCCAATGACCTGCGCCTGCTCGCCTCAGGCCCGATGACCGGCCTTGCTGAGATAAGCCTGCCAGCTGTCCAGCCTGGCTCGAGCATCATGCCGGGTAAGGTCAACCCCGTTATGGCCGAGATGCTCAACATGGTTTGCTTTCACGTGCTCGGCAATGACACTTGCATTGCCTACTGCACGCAGGCGGGCCAGCTGGAGTTGAACGTCATGATGCCAATCATGGCCTACAACCTCTGCCAGGCGATGGAGATCCTCACCCGCGGCCTGCAGCTCTTCACGAGCAGGTGCGTCCAAGGGATTGAGGCGAACGAGCAGATGTGCCGTTTCTGGGCGGAGAGAAGCTTGGCCATCGTGACAGCCCTTAACCCCTACATAGGCTATGCGCAGGCAGCCACGGTCTGCGCGGAGGCGCTCCGCACTGGCCGATCTATACGGGAAGTGGTGCTCCAACGGGGCTTGCTCCCCCCAGAGCAGCTGGATCGCATCCTCGACCTGGAGCGCATGGCCCAAGGGGGCATCCAGGGGGGAGATTGAGCCGGCTGCTGGGGCTCCTCCTGTGCCTTGGCATCTTGCCGGCGGCGCTCTTTCCGTGGGCAAGCGGCAAGAGCTCCGGCCTGCTTGGCCCGGGAGAGCGCCTGGCCTACGCCTTTGCCTCCGACCTCGATGGCGACGGCGAGGTGTACGCTGTCCTGGAGGATGGTGAGCTCCTCAAGGTCACCAACAATGCTGCGGCGGATTGGGGCCCGGCCCTTTCGCGCGATGGCCGCATGCTTGCCTGGACAAGCAGAGCTGAGGGCGCGGGCGACATCATCACCATGGATCTATCCACTGGGCGGAAGCGCAACAGCACGCGATCCCCTTTCCCCGAGTATGAGCCGGCCTGGTGCGGTGAGGATGGTTCTCTCGTGTTTGTAAGCGAGGAGAGTGGCGAGCGCGATGTCTACCGGTTGTCCTCTGATGGGCACCGTCAGCGCCTGACGAGCTCTGGCCCGGGGGAAATGTGCCGTTCGCCGGCGTGCTCCCCAGATGGCACGAGCGTCGCCTATTCGTGCGTTCGCGGCGGGGTGGAAAACATCTTCCTGTTGCTGCCCGATGGGAGCGAGCGGCAGCTCACGCAATGGCCTCTGAAGGGTCGCTTCCCCACTTGGTCCCCTGACGGCTCCGCCATCGCCTTTGCTGGCTGGGATGAATCGGCAGATCGCCCGGGGCTGTACGTGGTGCACCTGGGCAGCGCCAGGACAGAATGGCTCTGGCAGGGCGGCGAACTCATACGCAGCCTGAACTGGGCAGGCGAGCACATTCTTTTCAGCATGCTCGGCCAAGGAGGGTTCGACATCTATGCCCTCAAGGTAGGCGCTGCACATCCGTCCCTTCTGGCGAGCTCACCGGGGTGGGACGACTGCCCTTCCGCCGGGACAGGAGCACTGCCACCGGTGCGCTTGGGCGCACGCCGCGGGGTCCTCGCGCCAAGGTGGCTGCCACCCGTCTTCGGCGTCAACATCGCTGACCTCAGCAACGTCTGGCTCGCACGGCTCATTGGCGCCGGCTGGATCAAGAATTACCTCTCGTGGGCAGGCGTGCAGCCCGAGCCCGACTCCTGGCAATGGCAAGATCCCGATAACGTCATCAAAGCAGCGGAACGCGCTGGGCTGAAGGTGCTGCTGCGCCTGCACGAGACGCCTTCTTGGGCCAGAGCTACTTCCGCGACGCCCAGAACGCCTCCATCCTCCCTTGCAGAGTACGAGGCATTTGTGACGCGCGTCGCCGAACGATATCGCGGGCGCGTCGCGGCGTACGAGATCTGGAATGAACCGAACCTCTCCTTTGAGTGGGGCGATAAGCTCCCGCAACCGGAGCTCTACGCGCAAATGCTCTGCACCGCCTACCGCGCCATAAAGAGGGTGGATCCGCAGGCGATCGTGGTCTCCGGCGGGCTGGCCACCACAGGCGAGGGTGGGCCTGGCTCCATGGGTGACCTGAGCTTTCTCAAGGCCCTTTACGCTGCCGGTGGCCGGGGCTGTTTCGATGCGCTTGGCTCGCACCCCTATGGCTATGGCTTGGCACCCTTTGCCCAAGAAACCTATGGCTTCAGCGTGGGGCGAGTGCGGCAGCAGCGAGAGGTAATGCTCGCTTTCGGCGACTCCCAGACGCCAATCTGGGCGACAGAGATGGGCTGGCCCATTCTCTCCCCTTGGGACATGGGCGAGCACTCTTCCTACGCCGTCACGGAGCAAGAGCAGGCCCTTTTCTTACTGCAGTTGCGGCTTGGCGCTGGTCTGCGTTGGCCGTGGCTGCAGGCCATGTTCCTTTTCAACCTGGATTTCAGCACTGTGCCCTGGTATGAGACGCAGCAACCAATGCGCTGGTACGCCCTTCTGGAAGGAGATGGAAGCCCGCGGCTGGCTTTCAGCTGGCTTTCGCGCAGTGCCCGTCGTTGACGGGCAAGATGAGCCCCAATACAATGCTGCCCGCAGGCTTCGCGGCCTTTGCTTTGCCCTCAAAGGAGGTGGCGCGTATGGCGTTCTTGCTCGGTGTAGATGTGGGAACAACCGGTGCGCGAGCCCTTGTGGTGAGCGATAAGGGCCAGGTGATCTCCGGCGCTACGGCCGAGTACCCCCTGTACACGCCAAAACCGCAGTGGGCGGAGCAGGAACCGGAGGATTGGTGGCGCGGCGTGGTGAAAGCAATCAGGCAGGCCGTTGGCCAGGCTGGCATCGACAGCCGCGAGATACTGGCCATGGGCCTCTCGGGCCAGATGCACGGTGTCGTGCTGCTGGATGGAGAGAACCGAGTCCTGCGCCGCAGCATCATTTGGTGCGATCAGCGCAGCCAACCGCAGTGCGACTGGATCACGGAGCGCATCGGCGCGCAGAAGCTCATCGAGCGCACCCTGAACCCCGCCCTCACGGGCTTCAGCGCTCCCAAGCTTCTCTGGATCCGGGACAATGAGCCAGAGCTTTTCGGCCGAGCCCGGCACTTTCTCCTTCCGAAGGATTACATTCGCTTCCTCCTCACGGGCGAGTACGCCACAGAAGTGTCGGATGCCTCTGGCACCTCGCTTTTCGACGTCCGCGCACGGCAGTGGGCCTGGGACGTGGTGGACGCGCTGGGGCTGGAAAGGAGCCTCCTGCCCAGGGTTCATGAGTCCCCCGAGATCACAGGCCGCCTCACGCCCGCAGCAGCAGCCGAGACGGGCCTGCCGGCCGGGCTGCCAGTGGTCGGCGGTGGCGGGGATCAGGCAGCTGGAGCCGTGGGCAACGGGATCGTCCGGACAGGGATAGTCTCCTCCACAATTGGCACATCTGGAGTGGTCTTTGCCTTTACTGACGAGCCCAAGCTCGACCCGCGGGGGAGGCTGCAGACCTTCTGCCATGCCGTGCCTGGCAAGTGGCACGTCATGGGCGTCACGCAGGGGGCGGGGCTCTCTTTGCGCTGGTTCCGCGACAACTTCGGTGCGCCCGAGCTTGCCGTCGGCCAAGCAGCAGGTATAGATCCGTACGAGCTGCTCTCCCGGGAGGCGGAACTGGCGCCGCCGGGCTGCGAAGGCCTTCTCTGGTTGCCCTACCTTATGGGCGAGCGAGCGCCAGTATTGGATCCGGAAGCGCGCGGCGTGCTCCTTGGGATCTACGCCAGGCACGACCGGCGGATGGTCATCAGAGCCATTATGGAGGGCGTGGCCTTCAGCCTCCGCGATTCGCTTGAGATCATGCGCGGTGAGCTCGGCATCCCTGTGCACCAAGTGCGCGCGTCTGGTGGCGGCGCACGCAGTCCGCTCTGGTGCCAGATCCAAGCCGACGTTTTCCGCAACGAGGTCGTGATATTGCACGTCACCGAGGGGCCAGCCTACGGTGTGGCCTTGCTTGCCGCTGTGGGGGCAGGCCTCTATAGCTCAGTGGAAGAGGCCTGCGAGGCCACGATCCGCATCACAGGCAGGATGCTGCCGATAGAGGCAAACGCGGCTCTCTACGAGCGCTACTACCGCGTCTACCGCTCTATTTACCCAGCTCTCAAAGAGCAGTTCCATGAACTTGCGCGCCTTGCTCGCAGCGAGTTCTGAGCCAGCTGAGGTGAATATATGGATGTAGCTTGTCTTGGGATCATGGTGGCAGATGTCGTCGCCAGGCCAGTGCGGGAGCTGCCAGAGCGCGGCCGCCTGACGCTCGTGGATCAGATGGAGCTGCACACGGGCGGCTGCGCCGTGAACACCGGCATCGCCCTCGCCAAGCTCGGGGTGAAAGTGGCTGTGCTGGGGGCAGTCGGGCAGGATGGGTTCGGGGATTTTGTCATCGCACAGCTTCGCCAGCACGGCATAGACACGCGCGGGGTCAGGCGCAAGAGCGGGGTCAACACGTCGGCGACCATGGTAATGGTCGATCCCGATGGAGAAAGGCGGTTCCTCCATTACCTGGGCGCGAACGCCCAGCTAGTGGAAAGCGATGTGGACCTGGATGTCATAGCCCAGGCACGTATCCTGCACATCGCCGGTGCTCTGGTCATGCCCGGGATAGACGGCGAGCCCACGGCGCGGATTCTGGCCTGGGCCAAGCAGCGCGGCATCACAACTGCCTTCGATACCGTCTGGGACGCCAAAGGCAACTGGATGCGCCTCGTTGCGCCTTGCCTGCCCTACATCGACGTGATGCTGCCCAGCCTGGCTGAGGCACAGATGATTACAGGCAAGCAATCTCCTCCAGATGTGGCAGCAGTGTTTCTTGACAAAGGCGTGCGCATTGTGGGGCTCAAAATGGGGGAAGAGGGCTCCTACGTTCGCACAGCTGCGGAGGAATACTGGGTGCCGCCTTTTGCTGTGGAGGCTGTGGACGCTACAGGCGCGGGTGATGCCTACGTCGCCGGGTTCTTGGCTGGGCTTGTCATGGGCTGGGACCTGTACAGGACGGCCCGCTTCGCCAATGCCGTGGGCGCGCTGTGTGTCACGGCGGTCGGGGCTACTACGGGTGTGCGCTCGCTCTCGGAAACCATTGCCTTTATGGAAAGCGCCCCCATCCGGGAACGAAGAGAGTCCTGAGGCCCAACTCCTGCGGGGGCAGCGGCTTTAGACGCCAATGTCCGATTCCACCAGCGGGAACCAAGGCCTTTCCGCTGCCGCAAGCCTTGCCGGCACCTGGGGTTCTGAAAGGGGCAGGAGCATGATCGCTTCCTCCTGCAGGGGGCGGAAGCAGGCTCCTCGGAGCAAGGCCGCAAGGGCAGTATCCTGCCTGTCCACCACAGCAAGAAGCGGTATTTCCCGGCCTATCTCTGGCGCCAGAGCAGCAAGCGGCGCGTTTGGGCCAAGCACCAGATCCTTGAGGACCGTAGCTTCCGCCCCACCGGTAAGGGAGGACCGACGTGCCAGGAGCAGATTCTCTGGCTCCTGCGCATCAGGGTGCACCCAGGCGGCTGTCTGCGGCGCCAGCGGCCCCCGCAGCGCCCGCCAACGCCAGAGATCTTCAGTGGGCACGGGCACCCCTTCATAGCGGGCTCTGGCTTTCTCCAGCAGGAGTGCCCACATGCTGTATTGCCCCGTGAGATCAAGCCGCCGCCAAGCGCCGGGGGCACCGCCATCCATCGGCTCGCGCAGCCAATGCCACAAGCTAGCGACAACCGTAAAGCCAAGGCTCTGGTAGAGGGAGAAGCCCGGCGAACCTGGCTGCGTGTAGAGGAGCAAGCCTGCAAGGCCCGCTTGCGCCGCCCGCTCGCAAGCCCTCTCCAAGACCGCCCTGGCAAGTCCACGCCGACGGTGCAAAGGGTGCGTCATTACCGTGTCGATCAGCCCGAAATCGGCCGTGCAGCCCCCGACGTCGAGTCGCGCACGCGTCACGTACAGACTGGCGACCAAATCGCCACCGTCCCACGCGGCCTGGCACAGCTCAGGCCGAAACCCGGGCCGCTCGAAGGTGAACCAGGCTGTGTGCGCGCTCGTGGGCAGGACAACGCCCTGGTAGCTGGCAAAGCACAGCTGCGTCAGTGCCGTCAGCTCTTCAGGCGAAGGCCGACGCTCGGCAAAGCTTGCCAGTAAGTATGCGCTCACACTCGCTCCGCCAGGAGAAAGAGATAGAGCCGCGCCAGGCGCAGCCAGTCCTCGAGCGAGAGCTCCTGCGGCCGCGCGCGGGCGGGTATGCCAGCAGCCGCAAGGAGCGCACCAGCTCTCTCGCGGGAAAGAGCGGGTGCACCTGCAAGAGAGTTGCCAAGCGCCTTGCGCTTCTGGCCAAAAGCCGCACGCGCCAGGCAGAAGAGCGCTTCTTCCTCTTCCCTGCTGCAAATGGGCTGTGGGTGTGGCGCGATCTTGAGCACTGCAGACCTCACCTTTGGCGCCGGGACAAAAGCCCCTGGGGGGATCTGGGCCAGAATCGAGGGTTGACCTTTCAGCTGAACCATCAAAGAGAGAAGCGACATCCCCCCTGGCCCAGCTGTGATTCGCTGCGCTACCTCCAGCTGGACCATGACAACAACCAGCTTCGGCAGTGGTTCCCATGAGAGGATATGCCTGAGCGCAGCCGAAGTAATGTAGTACGGCAGGTTCCCTACCACCTTGTACCCCACTGTCCTCGCCGGGAGGAAGCTGGCAGGCACAACCTTCAGCACGTCTGCCTGAACGATCCTCACATTCCCTGCCTGTGCGAACTGGCTTGTGAGATGAGCGCAGAGCCGTTCATCCAGCTCGATCGCCACCACTTGGGCTCCAGTGGCAGCAAGGAAGCCAGTGAGAGCGCCAAGGCCAGCACCTACTTCCACCACCAGGTCCGTGCTGGAAAGCGCGAGGGCATCGAGGATGTGCAGGATGGCAGAGCGGCTGACAATGAAGTGCTGCCCCATCCGCTTGCGGGCCAGGATTCCCAGGCGGCGCAGAAGCTGCTGCGGGGCCAGGGCTTCAGGAGCCAATGTCTGAGCCGGCAGGGTACTCATTCTTCCTTCGGCCAGCTGGGCAGGAGATACCGTATAAGCTGGGGTGGAGGGGGCGGCGCAAGAAGGTATATGTCCACCCACTGGTACCAAGAAACGAGCTCGTCGTCATCGTAACACACGTCTATGTGCCGTCCACGGATCATGCTGCCGGTATCCTCTGCAACGCCAATGCCGTAGCCTGGAACGTAGATGCGCGTGCCCAAGGGGATGACACTGGGGTCAACCGCGATCACGCCAGTACCAGCCTCCTTGCCAGTGCGAGTGCGGCCGTAGTGCGGACTTTGCCTGGGCAGGCCAGCAGTCTTAGGCGAGTACGAAGTCACAAGCACGCGCATGCGCCGCCAGTACTGTTGCGGCCCCTGTGGAGATTGCACCTCGCGCAGCACAATGGCTGTGCCGTAGGTCATAAGCCGGTCTATCGGCTCCTGCTCCACCCATGTATCCTGGATGACGCGTTCCTGCACCTGACCATCCACGATGCGCAGCTTGTACCGCCAACAGCTGATCCCCTCTTGGCCGGGCCGCAGCAGCCGGGTCTGATCGAGTTCGAGCGAAGGATCTGGTTGCCAGATCGTCTCGAACGGGATGGATTGGCGCAAGATCTCCACGCGCTCCTCCACACGGTGCACGGTAACGGCCATGCCCGGCTCAAGCGGCGCCTCCGCCGGCGGCACGCTGTAGTCGAGCCCAAAGAGAAAGATGCCGGCATCTGCCAGAGCCTCTCCCACCGTGCGGCCTTTCGCGCGCAGCGAGAGGATTTGCTCTCCCAGGCGAACTGCAAAAGGTACCGAGGCTTGGTACCACAGGGATTCGCCAGGGTTAGGAGGGAAAGATGCAGCGCTAACACCATCAGCCTCATGAACGGGGCCGCCAAATAGGCTAGCCCACCTGCTGTCGCCTCCGTCTGGGCCGACGCTGAAGCTCAAGCACCCTGCGCTGAGGGTGAGCGGCGCCCTGCTTGCAGCTCCCACCCCCGTGAGTGGCCCGCCGGCCTCTACAACCTTGGCCATGCGGGCTGACCAGCCCGACCGAACCTGCACGACCTTCAGTGCAAGCCCAAGGGCAATAGAGCAAGCAGCTACCCCGACGATAGACATCAGCCAAAGCTGCAACGACGGGCGCAACAAGCGGGGCAGGGCACCCTCAACCGAGGCCCTTGGCGAGGAAACGGCAGGGTCATCCGCCAGAATGGCTTTCTCCTCCGCGGCCGGCGCTCGGCCGAACTTGCCTTTGGCCTGAGGCCGTGCACCCCTCGTCGAACCAAGCTGGCCGACATGCCCCACTCCGGCAGCTCCGGCCAGGCTACCCTGCGGCACCCGAAGGGTTCCTTTTACCGCTGCTTCCTTCCGGACCTGACGGGGTTCAAGGACCTTCGCCGCGCAGGACCCAACCTTCCACGCTCCGGCCGCGGAGCAGTAGCGACCCCATGAGCCCTCGGAGGGGAATTCCGCCCCGCTACAGCGGCTTGCGGGTTCAGGGCACCGCTAGCTCCCCGCCTAGCACGGCCTCAATTTTCAATACTAGAGCATGGATGGGTCAGCGTCAAGAACATGGCGCTTCGGCGCCTCAAGTGCCTCGGGCCGCGTGTATGCTATAATGGCTGTGTGGCCGAGCAGCCTGTGTTGCTCAGGCCAAGCAGACAAGGAGTAAGTGCATGCTCTTCCAGAACGCCACTCTAGCGCAGTTGCTTGCCTCGGTGGTGGCCCTTCTCGTCGCCTTCACCGTGCACGAAGCAGCACATGCTGTGGCCGCCTTCTACCTGGGCGACCCTACGGCCAAGAGAATGGGCCGCCTGAGCCTGAATCCCTTGGTCCACCTTGACCCGCTGGGCACACTCATGATTCTCGTCTCCGGGTTTGGGTGGGGGAAGCCAGTGCCCGTGAACCCGTATAACCTGCGCCGGGCGGGCCGGCAAGGCATGGGCCTTGTGGCCCTGGCTGGACCCTTGGCCAACCTGCTTACGGCGTATGCTCTTGCCACACCGCTGCGGCTTGGCCTGGTGCGCCCCGATCTCATCGCAGCCAACTTGATCATCCCAACCCCCGGGCAAGTGCTCTTCACCACCGTGATGCTCAACGTCTTCCTGGCCGTGTTCAACCTCCTGCCGATTGCACCTCTAGATGGCTTTCGCTTTGCCGTTGGGCTACTTCCGCCGCGCTGGGGCTACGCACTGGCGCAGACCGAGCGCTATGGGCCTCTCATCCTGCTATTCCTCATACTGTTGGGCCGTATGGGCAGTTTCAACCTGCTAGGGCTGACGCTGTACCCGCTGGCCTCGTCCCTTCTGCGGCTCATACTCTCCTGAAGCCAGGCCAGGAGCCAGCATGGCCGTGCGCAAGGACCTCTCGGCGAGTGCAATCGAGCGCATGACTCATCGCGTCTATCAGTTCATCCGAGCCATGCACCCTGAGCTCGCCGATGTAGACCGCGCGTTTGCCGAAGAGTGGCTGACGCCCGAGTTGCTTGCGCTTTTCCTCACCCAATCCCCGGCAGACCAAGAGCACTCCGTGCGCGCAGCGCGCCTACTTCTGACCCACGGCCACTCCTCGCGAGATCTCGTTACAGCGGCGCTCCTGCATGACGTGGGCAAAAGCGCAGGGCACTTCACGCCGTGGCACCGCACAGCCATCGTCATCCTGGAATCCTGGGCGCCCCGCTTGCTCGGCTGGCTGGCCAAGCAGAAAGTCCCTTTCCTTTCCCCTTTTGCGGTCCACTGCGCGCACGCCCAGAGGGGGGCACTGCTGGCGCGTGAAGCGGGAGCGAGCGAACGCACCGCGGAGCTGATTCGGCTCCACCACGAAACTGCACCCGGCGCCGATGAGGAGCTGGCCATGTTGAGATGGGCGGATGACCATGCCTGAAGCGAAGCTTTGCGTCACAGTTGTGGGTTTGGGCAACACCGGCCAATCGATTGCGCTTTCCCTGCGCGCGCAGCCCGTGTGTGAGCGTTTCGAGGTCATTGGGCACGATCGCTCTCCCGAGGTCGCACGGGCAGCTGCCTCTGCAGGTGCCGTGGCCAAGACGCACTGGAACTTGCCCAGCTCTGTGGCAGGAGCCGATCTCGTTGTGCTGGCCCTGCCCACGTCTGAAGCAGCCGCCACGCTGCGCCTTATCGCAGGGGAGCTGAAAAAAGGCGCAGTCATCACGGATACTGCAGCCCTAAAATCTCCCCTTCTCAAAGTGGCGCAGGAATGTCTCCCTCCAGGCGTCGAGTACGTGGGCGGCCATCCCCTGGCCAGGCCGGCTCGCCCAGCGGCGGGCGCTTTTGCCGGTGCCCGCTGGTGCCTCACGCCTTCGGTAGGGGCAAGCGAGGAATCAATCGCTCTGGTGGAAAGTGTGGTCCGCGCGCTTGGGGCGGAGCCTCTCTTCATGCAGCCGGAAGAACACGATGCGCTGATGCTCGGGCTGCAGGTACTGCCAGCACTCCTCGCCGCAGCGTACCTCGCGCTTATCCAGCGCAGTGGGGCTGCCACCGGGGACATGTGGCAGCTGCGGCATGCGCTCCCGCCCTCCCTCGCTGAAACTGCCGGCAGCCTCGACCCAGCTTCCCTGCAAGCGCTGGACCCTCAGCTCAAAGAGACCCTGGCGCAGTGGCTGGAGCGCTTCAGGCAATCGTTTGCGGAGCTCTCCGATGCCCTGCGCGCCCAAGATGCCGCCGCCCAACAGTTGCTCGCCAAAATCCAAAAGGAAAGGGAAGATTGGTTGCGCGGTCCGACGCCGGACAACCCTTTGCCCCCAAGCCGTTCCAACTGGCAGCGCCTCCTTGGCCTGAGGTGACACAATGCGCGAAAAAGTTGCCTTGTCCATAGTGATGCCAGCCTACAACGAGGGGCAGAACATCGCTCCCATGGTGCAGGATGCCCTGCGGGTAGCCGCTCGGCTCAGCAACGATTACGAGGTCATAGTTGTGGATGACGGCAGCAAGGACGACACAGCCGCCCAGGTGGCCAGCTTAGCCCAGCAGGATCCGCACGTGCGCCTGATCCAGCACCAGCGCAACCAGGGATACGGCGCGGCTGTCTACAGCGGCCTCACGGCAGCGAGCAAGGAATGGGTCTTCTTCACTGATTCGGATAGGCAGTTTGTGCTCGAGGAACTCGAAAGGCTGCTTGCCCACGCGCAGGCTGCGGATATCGTCATTGGCTACCGCGCCCCGCGGCGAGATCCACTCTTGCGCCGCTTCTATGGCTGGGGGTGGAACAGGCTGGTAACACTGCTGTTTGGCTATACGGCACGCGATATAGATTGCGCCTTCAAGCTCATGAGGCGCGAGCTCATCGCGCACGTGGCGCCCCTTGTGCGCAGCCGTGGCGCGACGTTCAGCGCCGAGTGGCTGGTGCTCGCCCGGCGCCTCGGCTACCAGTTTGCCGAAGTCCCTGTCTCGCATCGGCCACGCGTGGCAGGCAGGCCAACTGGAGCTCGGCTGCGCGTCATCTGGCGAGCCTTCCTGGAGCTCGCCCGCTTTCGCCTTCGGCTCTGGCGGCGAGGCATTGCCGGCTGAGTGGCTCCCAGCCATGGCGGCCAACCACAGGTGGCACACCTGGGGGCGAGCTGCCCCAGTTTGTGCTATGCTTGTCACCCTGCTTGGGTTTGGGCTGAGCGTCCACCGGCTGGGCCACAACAGCCTCTGGTCTGACGAGATTGTGACGGCACAACTCACAAGAGGAGAGCTGGCCACAGTGTGGCGTTCAGTTCACGCCGACCCCGCCCACCTGCCGCTCTATTACGTTCTGCAATGGTGCTTCTCCTGGGCAGGCAGGAGCGAGTGGGCCGTTCGGCTGCCCTCCGCCCTTGCGGCGACAGTGAGCGTCGCGCTTGCATATCGCCTGGGAACATGCCTTGGAAGCAGCGCTGCCGGCCTTCTAGCAAGTTTGCTTCTGGCCACGCACGCTCAGCACATCTGGGCCGCCCAAGAGGCACGCTACTATGCGCTCGTTGGCTGTCTCAGCCTTGGCTCTGCAGCTGGCCTTCTCCTACTTGTAGAACAGCACAAGCCGCGGCACGCGGCCACATTCGCCCTTGTCACGGCGGCGCTGGCCTATAGCCACTTCATGGCGCTCCTTGCTGTCGCCGGCCAGGCACTCTCAAGCGCCATCATTGCCCTCGCGCAGGGGGCCAGCCTGCGCAGGCGGCTGCTTGCGGCCTGGGCACTGACCGCCCTGCTTATGGCACCCATCCCGCTCTATCTTGCGCGGCTGCTCAGTGCGGAGAGCGGCGGCGGTTCCGCTCCGCTATCCTTGCGCGCTGTGCCGGATATCCTTTTGCCTTACGCGCATGGCCACAGGAGCCTGCTCCTCTTGGGTGCTCTCATCGGGATCCTTGGGATGTTCGCCGCGGGCCGCAATCGGCGCGCCACCTGGTTGCTCTTGCCCTGCTGGCTTGCCGGCCTTGCGCCTCTCTTCTTGCTCCGCGCCAAGCACTTTTTCCTGCCCAAATACCTCTACCACCTTTTCCCCCTTGCCGTGGCATATGTGGCTTGTGGCTGGGCCTTCCTCGTCAACAAGGCGGCCCAAGCCATGCAGCTGCGCGCTGCGGCGCCGCTCTTTGCCCTTGCGCTTGTGGTCACCAATCTGCAGCCTCTTGCCGCCTATTACCGCACGGAGAAGTACAACTGGCGGGCAGCGGCAAGCAAACTTGCTGAGCTCACCGGCCCCGAGGACACTGTGGTCATGGTGCCGCCTACCTGGCCAGAGATGTCTTGGTATTACCAGCCTCTTGAGCCGCAGGCCCAGATCTTGCCCTTTGGCTACGGCCCCTCCTCGCTTCAGGCCCTAAGAGCGCTGCCGAATGCAGGCAGGCCTATCTTCTGGGTGCTCTACCTCCCATCTGGTGGCGTCGTCGAAGCCGAGGCACTGCGAGCGCGCTACCACCTCTGGCACTTCCACGGCGTGCTTCTCCTCAAGGGCGATGAGAGCCCGCTTGCTACCGCCTATCAAGTCCTGCCGCTGGTAGCTCGCGCCGCAGGCAAGGACGCCGTGATCGCTGGTCCAGCTTGGGATACATTCGGCAGGGTCGCTGAGGAACTCGGCCGTCCGCAAGAGGCACAGCACGCTTACGAGGAAGCACTGCGTTGCTACGCAGAACCGCGGGCGCGGCACAGGCTGCGCGCGGACATCGCCCGCCTGCAGGGAGATTACCCACTTGCCCTGAGCGAGTACATCGCTGCCCTGGAGCCCGCTCCAGACACACCAGAAACCCTGCGAAGCCTGGCACAAGTCCAGCACCAGCTCAGTCTGGAGCCGGAGGCAGTGGTATCTCTTGCCCGGTACAGCCGCCTCGCAGGCAGCTTTCCTCCGGAGCTGTGTGTCGTCATGAGCGCCACTCATCTCTTGCGCGATGGGGAGGTCGAAGCACCAGGAAAGCCGATTGACACGCCCTACTGTTCAGGGCAGAATCCGGCCTCCTGTTACGTGGCGCTCACGACGTTTATTCATCCGGAAACAGGCGAGGCAAGGCAGGCCATATTCATGCACCCGCCCGCCTCACTCCTATTTGCGCTCCCCGAAGGAAGCTCGCCGCTTTACTTCGTTTCGCTGCCGACCTTGCAGCCGGAGAGTTGGGGCTGGGGCAGCGACGGTGTCTCCTTTCAGGTGTACGCCTCAGGTGGCCAGGGCGCCCTGCAGCTCTTGGCAGAGCGCACCGTAGTTCCTGGTGACCACAGCTGGCAAGAGTGGGTCGTCGCTTTGCCACCAGGCGTGCCTGGCCAAAGGGCGCTTGTCAAGCTGGAAGTTGGCCCTGGCCCTGCCGGCGACTACACTGCCGATTGGGCCGGCTGGGCCGAGCCGATGGTGGTTCGCTGGTGCGGATAAGCCTTGGCACAGGGCGCCTCTCAGCGCGGCTGCTGCCAGCGGTGGAGCTGGTGGGCATTGCACTGGCGTCGGCCACGGCGGGGCTGCTGCTTGTCACAGGGCCGCTGCCGGCAACGCACGATGGGCTGCACCATCTCTTCCGGCTATACGAGCTGGATCGATGCCTGCGCGGCGGCAGCCTTTTCCCTCGCCTTTTCCCCGACATGGCTTTTGGCTACGGATACCCTGTCCTCAATTACTATTCGCCGCTCGCATACTACCTGGCCTGGGTTTGGGTTGGGCTTGGCCTGGGCTACATCGGCGCGCTGAAGGCCACCTACTTGCTCGCTTTCGCCCTTTCTGGGCTTGGGATGTACCTCTGGGCGCGAACCTTCCTGCCGCGCCCAGCGGCAACGCTCGCTGCCCTGGCCTACGTCGTGGCACCCTACCATGTCGCGGATGTCTACGTCCGTGGGGCCCTGGCCGAAGCGCTTGCCTTCGTGTGGCCGCCTTACATGCTCTGGTCGGCAGTGCTCCTCAGCCGCAGGCCCTCCGGCAGGGCCGCATGCTCCCTCGCGCTGGCCACTGCCGCACTTGCCCTCACGCACAATCTCTCGGCGGCGCTTTTCGCCCCAGCTGTAGCGGCCTATGCCCTTGCGCTTGTCCTGGGGAAGCCCAACAGAGTGCGGCATTGCCTCTGGCTGGCTCTTTCCCTCTTGGCCGGGGTTTTTCTAGCCGCTTTCCACTGGCTTCCCGCCCTTGCCGAGGGGCAGTACGTCTATGCCAGCGCCGCCGCTGCTCAGGCGCAGATCTCACCCTCCCTCCAGCCAGCCTTGCAGTGGCTTTCCCGCTATATCATCCATCGCTACACCCCTGAGCAAGGCGTGCTCGGCGAGCACCCGTTTGGCCTCGTGCAGGCGCTGCTGTCGCTTTCTGGCGCACTCGCCTTCCTGCACCAGTGGCGGCAACGCGTTCTCTCGGTCGCCGCGCGCCTGGCTTTCCTGTGGGCAGCCGCCTGCACAGCCGCAGTTGCTTTCCTGCTCACGCCGCGCTCGCTCCCGGTATGGCAAGCATTGCCCTTCCTGCGCTACTTGCAGTTTGCCTGGCGCCTGCAAGCCCTCAGCTCCTTGGGCACAGCCGCGCTTGCAGCAGCCCTTGTCCTGCCGCTGCGCACCAGGCTGCAGTGGCCGGCTACGGCCTTGCTCACAGTTCTGGCCCTCGTGGCCAGCACCGCTGGGCTCCGGAACGAGCCGGCGCACCTGCCCACGCGGCAGCCGCCCTTGACTGAAGCCGATATTTCGCTCGATGGCCTGCTCGACTATGAGTTCCAGACAGCGCTGTGGCTGCGGGAGCATGGTGGCATCTGGCTCCTCGAGTACCTGCCCATATGGCTGGCACCGGAAAGAGCAACTTTCTTCCTGCCACGCTCTGGGCCGCCAGGCGACCCTGCGTTGCCTCCCGTGCCACAGGGGGCGCGCGTGGCCGCCCAGCGCGATCTGCCGCTCAAGCTTTCCCTCACGGCAACGAGCCCTGAACCCTTCGCGCTCACGCTGCATCGGTTCTGCTTCCCCGGCTGGCGGGCATGGGTCGATGGCAGGCCAGCGCCCGTGCAGTGCCGGGGAGAGTTTCATCTCGTCAGCGTAGACGTGCCGGCTGGCGAGCACTCGATTGTGCTCGCGTTTGGGAGCACTCCCGCGAGGAGCATGGGGATGGCGATCAGCGCCATGACGGCCGCTTTGGTCCTCGCAATGCTCGTCAGGCAAAGGAACTGGGGGGAGCTTGCCACACTCGGTGCGGCCCTTCTGCTTTTCTTTGCACTGGTCGGCGTGCGCGCACACCTCCACCCCATTGGGCACAAGCCGCAGCCAGTGCAAGCCACACTCGGAGAGGCGGCAGCTCTGACCGGCTGGGCCGTCGAGAGCGAAGCAGGCGCGACCCAGGTGTGGCTGTACTGGTTTGCGCTCCAGCCCAGCCGTGAGAACCTCAAGGCGTTCGTGCACGCGGAAGGGCAGGAGGGCGAGCTGCTGAGGCAGCACGACAGCCAGCCTGGCGGCGAGTTCAGCCCCACGTCGCGCTGGATCCCTGGAGAGCTGATCCCCGACAGGCACCCGCTGAGCCTGCCGTCCGGATCCCAGGCTCGGCTCTACGCCGGGCTCTACCGTTTCCCACCGCTTGAGAACTTGCCGGTGGAGCAGGATGGGGTGCCGCGGCCTGATGGCCGTGTGCTCCTTGGAGAGCTGACTGGCCCATGAGCAAGCGGCTCGCACGCCTTGCTCCTTACACCGTTCTCCTTGTCGCCTGGGCGCTGCGGCTGTGGCGGCTCGGCGCGCAGGAGCTCTGGTTCGACGAAGCTGCCTCTTACTTTATCGCCGCGAAGCCACTGCCGCTGCTCCTGCGATATGTGGCCAACGCGCCCTTCGAGCACCCTCC
>JAPWUW010000270.1 GCA_028275325.1 Anaerolineae bacterium
ACCGCTGGATGCGCAGCAGCCATTCATCGTTTCATTGGCCTCCGCAAGCTTTACGCCATTATACCAGCCCGCCTGCGAGGGCGAAAGCGCCGCCAACGCTCCCAGCGCGCCGCCGGGCCGCTTGCCCCGAGCTCGTGGCCGTGTATAATCTTTCGCCAGGGCAAGTCCGCGGCAGCAACGCCTGCCGCAGCGCAGGAGAGGAATTGCCGATTGGCGGGGGATGAGGGGATGGCAGAGGACGCGGGCGCAGCCGCAGCTAGGGTTGGATCGCGCCAAGTTCTGCCATATGTGCGCGGTCGCTTGGCCGGCCTCTCGTCCGGCGGCAGGACACTTGTCAAGAACTTCCTCTCCTTGTCTGCGCTTCAGGCTGTAAACTACGTGTTGCCGCTGCTAACGGTGCCCTATCTTGTGCGCGTTCTAGGCCCCGAGCGGTTTGGCTTGATCGGATTCGCCCAGGCCCTGACACAGTACTTCGTGATACTCGCGGACTACGGCTTCAACCTCACCGCTACGCGGAAGGTGGCTATTGCTAGGGAGAGCCCTGAGGCGCTCTCACGCATCTTCACAAACGTTATGGCTGCCAAGGCCTTTCTGGCCTCGCTCGGCTTCCTCGTGCTGAGCCTCTTGCTTTGCACCGTGGCGAAGTTTAGGAGCGATGCAGCGGTATACCTTCTGACCTTCGGCATGGTCATAGGCAATGTGCTGTTCCCCGTTTGGTTCTTCCAGGGCATGGAACGGATGGAGTACATTACCGTTCTCACTGTCATCGGCAGGCTTATTTTCACCGTCGCTATCTTCGCGGCCGTGAGGCAAAGCGCAGATTATTTGTATGTTCCTTTGCTGAACAGTCTCGGGGTAGTCACTACAGGCTTGCTCAGCCTATGGACCGTGCACAGGTGCTTGCATGTCTCGTTTTGCTCTCCTTCCCTCAGGCTTGCCTGGGCCGAGCTAAAGGACGGATGGACGATATTCGTGTCAATGGTAGCCGTCAGCCTGTACACTGCCAGCAATACCGTCATCCTCGGCCTCTTCACAAACAACACTGTAGTGGGCTACTACACAGCGGGAGAGAAGATTATCAGAGCCGTATTGGCACTGCTGGGCCCGGTCTCCCAGAGCATCTATCCCCACATCAACAGGCTGGCCACCAGCTCCAAGGACCTCGCAATCGGGTTTGTGCGAAAGGCAGCGCTCCTCGTGGGTAGTGTGACCTTCGTGCTGTCCCTCCTTGTTTGTGCCCTGGCTGCGCCTCTAGTTAACGTAGTGCTAGGCCCAGATTACGGTCAGTCGGTGGTGGTCGTTCGTATCCTAGCCTTCGTGCCGTTTCTCGTGTCTCTGAGCAATATGTTTGGCATTCAGGTTATGCTACCTTTTGGCTATCGCCAAGCTTTTCTCATGATTCTGCTTGCGGCCGGTGTGCTTAGCATCCTGATGGCCATTTGGCTGGTACCCCTCTGGGCGCAAATTGGCACTGCAGTAGCATTTCTCGTCACTGAGGCTTTTGTCACAACTACTATGTTCTTCTATCTCCAACGCAGAGGAATACAGCTTGTCCGCAACCGCGTACCCAGGACCGTGCTTGCTCGCCTCAGCGGAGGTGCGACTCGTGAGTAAGCGAATCGCCATCATCGGTGCCGGGCCTGCTGGGCTTGGCGCCGCGTATCGCCTGCAGGAGCTAGGCTACGACGATTGGGTGCTGTACGAGAAGAACAATTACGTGGGTGGCCTCGCGGCTAGCTTCAGGGATGAGCATGGCTTCACCTGGGATATAGGCGGACACGTCCTCTTTTCCCGCTACGAGTATTTCACCCGCTTGGTGCTGTCCCTGCTGGGCGACGAGTACTTGGAACACGAACGCGTCAGTTGGGTTCGCGTCCTTGATACCTGGGTGCCCTACCCCTTTCAGAACAACATTCGCTACCTGCCGCCGGCCGCGCAGCTCGAGTGCGTTCTTGGCCTGCTCGATGCAGCGCTGGATGGCCGTGATCCGAAGAGTGCCAAGAATTTCAGGGACTGGACGCTCGCAGTCTTCGGCGAAGGCATTGCTCAATACTTCATGCTACCGTACAACTTCAAGGTGTGGGCGTACCCGCCAGAGCTCATGAGCAAGGACTGGATTGCGGAAAGGGTCAGCGTCGTTGACATCCGGAGGGTCTTGTCCAACATCCTTTTGCACCGCGATGACGTCCGCTGGGGGCCAAACAGCAAGTTCATCTTCCCCCTGGCTGGTGGCACCGGCGAGATATTCCGCCGGCTGGCTGGTCGTTTGCCGAGGGAAAAGCTGGTGCTGGGCAAGGAAGTGGCCGCCGTTGATTGGCGCAGGCGCGAGCTGCATTTCGCCGATGGATCCGGTGCTGAGTATGACTTCTTGATCAACACTATGCCGCTTGATAGACTTATCGCAGCTATGCCGCAAGTGCCTGAGGAGGTGCGCTCGGCCGCGCAGTCATTAGTGCACAATGGCGTTCTTGTCGTGGGCATAGGCATCCGGCAGGAGTGCCCGCGCAAATGGTGCTGGATGTATTTCCCGGAAGGCAATTGCCCTTTTTACCGGGTGACTTACTTTTCCAATTACTCGCCCAATAATGTCCCTGGTCCGGGCTACTACTCTTTGATGTGTGAAACTTCGTACTCGGCTCATAAGCCGGAGGATAAGGGCGGCATCGTTCAGCGCACCATTGATGGTTTGGTCGCTGCCGGCCTGCTGAGTAGGACCGATTGCAATGATATAGTTTCTACTTGGGTGTTGGACGCAGAGTACGCCTACCCGGTGCCCTCTCTGGAGCGCGACCGAGCTCTCTCGGCAATTCAGGCTTGGCTGCGAGAGGCAGGTATATACTCTTGCGGGCGGTTTGGGGGCTGGCGGTACGAGGAGGCTAACATGGACCACAGCCTAATGCAGGGGGCCGAGCTGGCAAGGCGAGTTGCCTTCCATGGTGATACGGTGATAGCACATGTCTAAAGCAGGAAATCAGACCGTGGCACTTTTGGCGGCTGGCAAGCCTGACTTGAGGCAGGGCGGGCCAGCCAGGGTCGTATTTGAGATGGTCAGAAACAGTGACGCTTGGTCTGGATGCCGCTGGTCGCCGGTGGCTGTATTTGGTGCAACAGTTGTTGGTCACGGTCGTGGTGATTCGCGTGATTTGATGACCCTGGCCTATCGATTTGAACCCGACCCTCGGTACGTACCCCTGAGGCGCGCGCTGAAGAAGCTCTTCGTGAAGCCAGCCTATCTGTCGTGGATCAAGCTCAGTTTGCAGGTAAGTGCGGGGTTTGCGGCTCTGCTTCGCCACTGGCGTCCAAGTGTGCTGCATTGTCATGACAGTCTCCCCGCATTCATTGCGAGAAGTGCGTGGTGTAAGAAACCACTCCTCATTTCGTGGCACTACAAGGGAAGTGCAATCACCGAGGCTTTTCTTCAAGCCTCGCCGGAGTATAGGGGCACCAGGCTTGAGCAATGGCTTCGTAGCATAGAAACGAGCGCGTTCAAATCCGCCGACGTCGTTACTTTCCCTAGCCTGGGCGCCAGAGAACTCCTAGAAAGAGACTACCCAGGACTGCTAGAGGGGAAAGACGTTTACGTAGTTTACAACGGGATCCACGTGGCGGCCATCAGTGCTCTTGCTGGGGCCCCGGAAGTCTTTCGAGAATTTGGAATACTGGGCAAACGGGTCCTGCTTTGTGTAGCGAACTATGTACGGGAGAAGGGCATAGATACGCTAGTTGAGGCAGTTGCTTTATTGCCTCAAACCTTGCGCCGGGATCTGTCCGTGCTAGTGGTGGGCCGCGGGCCCTTGTACCAAGATCTGCTTGGCAAAGTGCGGGATATGGGACTAGAATTTACCGTTAAGCTTACTGGGGTTGTCTCGCATGATAAGGTGTTGCGCCTTATGAAAGCGGCCGATGCATTGGTAATGCCGTCGCGGGTCGCAGTTTTTGACTTAGCCCTGCTTGAGGCGATGGCCGCGATGGTCCCTATCATTGCTACTGGAGTTGGTGGCAATGTTGAGATGCTGGATGAAGAAACGGCGTTGCTCATCCCACCAGACAGCCCTGTCGAGTTGGCAGCG
>JAPWUW010000271.1 GCA_028275325.1 Anaerolineae bacterium
CGGCGATGACGCCCAACAAGGCCACGCCGCCAACTTTGACGCCCTCTTGCCACAGATGTACCAGCACCAGGATGCCAAGGCAACCCAAGAGGGTGACGAGATTGTCGTTGTTGACGGAGGCGCTGATCAAGATGAACTGAGGGTTGAAGGCCAAGATGACCGCGGCAATTGCCGCCTTTCCTCTGCTCTCAGGGCAGGCGCTCAGGGCGAGGACATAAGTGCCCACCACCGTTGCTGCTCCCGTGACCGCCGACAGCAAGCGAACCAGATGGGCAGCCAGGACCGTGCCGCGGTAGGGGAAAGCTTCTAGGGCAGTGTGAACCATCATGTTCTTGTTGTCGGGTGCATCTGCCACGCCTACGACTGCGTGAGGGTTGTACCGAATGACCGACGGCGCATCCGCGGTGTCGATCCAGAAGGTGATAGCAGCCCCAGCAGGTAGTAGAGAGGCGGCTGGCTGCCCTCCTGGTGCCAGGGCATTTCGGTCTCCAGGTCACTCACCGGCAGCCCGTGACCTTCGGCCAGGTAGCGCACATACTCGTAGTGCCACACCTCGTCCGGTGATTCGAAGAGCGGCGTGACGACGCTATAAGTGTGCCTACGCTGAGGAAACCCATGAGAATGAGGATGAAGGCGAAATGACCGCGCGCCGTGCCCACGCTAGTGCCTCTCTTGAGGAGATCCTGGTCCGGAGGCACACGAGTCGAGCAGCAGTGTCCGAAGCGGAGCGCCTGTGCCGCCGGAACCAGAAAAGGGTTAACACCGCCACGCTGCCGAAGACAAATGATGTGACCATGGTGAGGATGTTGACGGCGAAGCCGCTAGCGATGGCGAGCTCTTTGTCAAACCCCACGAGCATGAACCCCACGGTCCAACCAGCTTCGTGTGCTCCAAAGCCACCGATGCTGAGAAAGGGCATCGCTTTGGACAGGACGGCGAAAGTGGCGCCCACTACCACCTCCTGAGGGCCGGCATGCACGCCGGTGGCTGTCAGGAAAGCCCAAAACCAACCGAACGTCCCCGACCAGGCAAGGAGCAACCAGAGGGCGGTCAGGCCATACGTTGGCAGGGAGCGGGTGATCGTGAGGGCACGCGTGGCGCTCTCGGCAACTCGGACGAGCGGGCCGAGGAGCGCTGCCCGACCGTTGGGCTGAGCCAGTGACAACTCGCAGACCCGCTGAAGCCACCCTAACATCGCTTGCCCCACCCAGGGAAGTAATGCCAGCGCGGCTACCGTCAACAATAGGAACGCGGCCACCGCCAGCGTGGCCCAGAGGGCCTGAGCGCGCAGAGAGGATAGAGAGAGGAGCGCCGAGCTCACAAATAGCGTTGCCACCGCCAGGTAGTCGAAGATGCGCGCCACCACCAGCACCGCGCCGGCCTCTCCGACCGGCACGCCGATCAGTTCGCGCATCATGTACAAGAAGGTCACCTCCCCGCTGCGGGCGGGCAGGGCATTGTTGAACATGCTCAGAGCGCAGGCGACACCGAAGAGCCTCGACACAGCGGCCGGGCGTGCTGCAAATAGCGCTGCCAGGCGAAACGCCCGGCAGACATTGCTGCCAAGCAACAGCAACGCGCCCCAGACCAGCCAAGGAAGCGACGCACCGGCCAGCAACCGGGCTATCGCTGCCACTGAGACCTGCGAAAGCAGCAGCGCTACCACGGCTGCGGTCAGCAGAAGTGGCACCGCACGCCAAAGCAGCCCCCTTGCGAGGCGGAGCGTTCTCTCCAGTTTCCCTTCGGCTGCAACCCTCATGACTCACTCCACCCCTGTTTATGAGAGCCGTTCTCCCCCCGGACGGATTGCTAGCACGCCCTGACCCACTGCAGGCAATGCGGTGGGCCCCCTAGCACATGGATCGCGTCACTGGCAAGCCCTCCATAGCATTCCACAGTATAGCGAGACATTGTGCAGAAATCGCGAGGAAACGGTGAAGTTCTAGGGCTCTTCAGGGGACCCGGCGCAGAGAGAAGCAGTGAGGGGGTGCGGAGCTTTGAGCTGCTTCAGAGTTGAATGCACTATTAGCTCCCGGTGCGGGCGGGAGGGAACCATGGCAGAACCGCCTGGTCCCTGTCACTGCGCGGCTCGCGTCAGCGTGTACGTGAACGACACCCACGTTGAGCCCTGAGGGCTGGTGACCGTATAGGCCTGCGAGAAGCCGTCCTGGAGAGGCAGCAGCTCGCCGCTGATGCGGTCGAAGAACGTCTCTGACGTGTAGGTGCGCTCTCCCCAGGCAGCGCAGGCGGGCATGGGCTGGCAGGGGACGGCAATACGCGCCTCCACGTCGACGCTTGGCCGAAAGAGCCCCCAGCTCAACCTCACTGCATCGCCATACACCTCGCCTGTCAGCCTGCGGGCGCCTGTCACCCTGTCGCAGCCACGGCAGTGCAGCGGCTTCAGCTCCCAAGTACCAGCGGGCTCATAAAGGCTGGTCAGCTCCACTTTCGCCAGAGTGATGCTGCCGGCCTCAAACGCCCAGGCCTGCTCCTTCTTGTGCAGCATGAACTCGCCTTGCAGGCTGTACTCGAAGCGCACTGCTCCCCGCACCCTGGTGGTCAACCGCCAGTAGGGGTCCATCTCCGAGATCTCGTAGCCCCTTACTGAGACGCGCCAGTGCTGCCTTTCGACAGGGGTCGCCTCCGGCTGCCGCCTGGGGCTCGGCCTGGCGCGGGTGCTCTGCTGCTGGGCTTCCTGCAGAGCGTCCTCGATCACTCTCTGCGGGATCGGCGGCAAGTAGTACTGATGGGAAAGATCTTCACCGCCGCCGTCGGTGAACCAGTAGGGCCCCGCTTCGGGCAGGGGGTACAGGCCACCCCCACCTAGCTGCGGATGCACCTGGCACAGGCGGCGGTATACGTCCTTCATGTCCACCGGGCACCAGTCCTCCCCGATCGGCACCGGGACATGGTAATCGGGCCCGTAACCGAACTTGTAGGAAACCCAACACTGCATGCAGTGCAGCGTGCCGTCGCTGCCCATGGCCATTGCCGGCCACAGCCAGGGGTAACCCTTGCCGGGAAGGGCGCAGTTGTAGTCGAAACTGTCGGCTTCCGTGGCTGCAGCGGCCGGTCCGAGCCTTTGGCCGAAAGTTTCCCGCGCGTACTGGGCGACGGCGCCCAACTCCCTCTGCGCCAGGTCAGCAGCCTGCTCGGCCCACTGCCCCACCTGCGCTGGTGCCATCTCACCCACCTCACCGACAAACCCTCGCAGCGCGGCGCCCACCGGTGCGAGAAAACTCTGCACCAGAACCAGGGTGCCTGCGAAGGCTGCAACGAGCAAGAGAACGGCCAGCTTGCGCATTGTCTCTCCCGCACCGCGGCATGACGGTGCCCCGGTAGCGCTCAAATTCGGCGAAGCGAAAAAGCCTCCGCCCCGGGCCTACCGCACTTGGGGCGGAAGCTCAGCGCAGAGCACGCCAAAAGAGGGCAATAGCCAGCCCGCAGGGCCTGGACTGCACCTACCAAACGGCCCGCAGGGCAGCCTTGCCGGCCGGTGTACGCTCTGGGCCAGCCGCCTCACCGGGCTTTCAGGAAGCTGTTGATCCAGTTCAGGAGCTCCGCCGTATCTATGCGGTTGGAGTAAGTGACTCCCGTGCAGTTGTAGTTGGTGACGTAGGAGTTGACGGCCAGGATGATGTTCGTGTCCCCAAGAAGGTCAGGCCCGCCGGAGTCGCCAAAGCAGGTGCCTCCCTTCTCCTGCGCCGGGTTGGCCGTGAGCTTGATGAACTCGTCGCTGTGCACGAACTCGCTTGCCACGAGAAGCGAGCTCGCATACAGCCGCACCCGCAGCCCTGTCCAGACGTGCGGGGGCTGGCCGGTCAGCCTCTCCTGAACCCCATAGCCGACGACCGTCACTGGCGTGTTCATGGGCAGGCTGTCGACGAGGCCTCTCTCCGGCAGCGCCGCATACTCGTTGAGCTTGACCCGCTTGCTCAGCACCACCACGCCGACGTCGCCGGTGTCAAAACCGGGTAGCCCTCCGCCGCACCCGATGCAAAAGCCCGGATAGGTGTAGACCGCCTTTGCCTCCACTGATGTCTTGC
>JAPWUW010000272.1 GCA_028275325.1 Anaerolineae bacterium
GGCGGTGTGGCGGCCCTGCGAGGCACGGGCAGCAGCCTCCAGCCCCGGTGCCAGGCCCAGGACCATATCCTGGCCAGCTCCTGTATCGGCAATGGCCTGGCCGACAGCGGCGATCGCCTTGAGCTTCGCGACGCCACCGGCCGCCTGGTGGACGCCGCCTCCTATGGCACTGATGCCACCCATGGCTCGGTGCCTCTGGCCCCCATTGGCCAGTCCCTGGCTCGCTTTCTTGGGGGCTCCACTCTCACCTCGTGGCAGCCCTCCGAACCGGACCCGGGCTGCCTCCAGCCTGCGCCGATGCCCAGCAGCGCTCCAAGCCCAGGCGCCACACCAGCCGCAACGCCGCTGCCTGTGGCAACCGAGGTGAGCTCTCCCCAGGCACCGCCCCTGCCCGGTGGCGGCTCGCCCCTGAGCCTGGCCTACATCCCGGCAGCCTTCCGGGAGCATCGCCTGCCGGAACCGCCGGCCATCCTCATCTCTGAGGTCCTCTACGAGGGGGCTGCGGCCGATGAGGGGGATGAGTTCGTCGAGCTGCGCAACTACACCGAGAGCGCGCTGCCCCTCTCTGGCTACAAGCTGGGCGATGCCGAGTACCAGGGCGATGGCGAGGGGATGTACGCCTTTGCGCCCGAGGCCAGCATCCCTCCCAGGGCCGCCATTGTCGTGGCGCGCTGTGCGGCCTCGTTCCGGGAGCGCTTTTTGCGCCTGCCGGATTACGAGCTGCGGCCCGGCGCCTGCCCCGACACGCCCGAAGTGCCGGATCTTTCCCGGTACACCTCCTGGGGGCGGGGGCCGTTCAGCTTGGCCAACTCCGGCGACGAGGTGCTTCTTCTCGGCCCCGATGACGCGCTGCTGGACGCGGTGGCCTTTGGCTCCGGCCTCTACAGCGCCGTGGGCCTCAAGGGCGCGGCCGCAGCCCGGAAACCTTTGTCCTTGCAGCGCGTGGCCGCACTGGATCGAGATGACATGAGCCTGGATTTCACGGCGGAGCCACCTTCCCCGGGCGCTGGGCTCGACCTGCCCGCGCCGCCGTCTTTCGCGCCACAAGCCCCCTCCTGGGGAGGGCTCCAGGCCTACTGGGGGAACCTGCACGCGCACACTTCGCTCTCCGATGGGGTGGGCCCGCCAGAGCTTGCCTTTGCGCGGGCGCGCGCCGCCGGGATGCACTTTTACGCCCTCACCGACCACGCTCATATGCTGCGGCCGGAGGAATGGCGGGCGGCACAGAACGCAACCTGCGGCGCGAGCGCCCCGGGCAGCTTTGTCGCGCTGCTTGGCTTCGAGTGGACGCACCCCAAGGAGGGCCACGTCAACGTCTACGGCGTGCGCGAGCTCACCTCGCACGAACAGCCCTCCACCGCCGACGTGCAGGGGCTCCTTGGGTGGCTTGTAGCGCGGCCCGATTCCCTTGCCCAGGTGAACCACCCCGGGCTTGGAGGTTCCTTTGTCACGGCGCGCCCTGGCAGCGCAGCGCAGGTGCGGCTGCAGGAGGTCGGCAACGGCAACCAAGCGAGCAAGCCTTACCGCACCTTCCAGGAGGAGCTCCTGCTTGCCTGGGCCAATGGCTGGCACCTCGCCCCAACCATTGGCTCCGACACGCACGACTGGCGCTGGGGCGCGGACACTCGCGCGCGCACCGGCATCTGGGCAGGAGAGCTTGCGGAGGGTGCTGTGCTAGAAGCCCTGCGCGAGGGCAGGGTTTTCGCCACCGAGGATGAGGATCTTGCCCTGGGCTGGCGCTGCGGCGAGTTCTGGATGGGGGCCACAGCTCCAGCCATCGGCGAGGGCACATGCCGCGGCTACTACTGGGACGCCCAGGGCGAGCCCGGCACTGCCACAGCCTACAGCCTCGAGGGCCGGGCCCTCTGGGAGCTGCCCCTGAGCTCAGGGCAGGAGTTCGCGCTCCCCTGGCCCGGCAGTGTGCGCGCCCTGTGGCTTGGGTTGCTGCAGGAGGATGGCGATATGGCCTGGGCGCCGCCGATCTGGCTTGAGGGAAGCGCCGGGTCGTGAAAGCGCTTGGGGCAGCGGCCCGGCCGGTTGTCTGCGCAACTGCCAGGGCCCTCGGCAGGCGGGTGGCCGCTTGGGCAGGGCGGATTGGGGCGAGGCGGCAACGCGCCTGGGTTTTTGGTGCCCTCGTGCTCGCTCTTTTGTCCGCCCTCAGCTGGTGGAGCTTGCCGAGAGCTATCTCCTTTGTCCATGTGGAGCTTGGCGGCATAGCTTACGAGCGCGGGCTGGCCTTCCAGGCGGGGCACCCCCAGGAGCCAAACCCCTATTTCGACCGCGCGCTGCGCCACCTCCAGAAGGCCGTGGCTTTTGATGCCGGCAATGCCCACGCCTGGCGCATGCTCGGCGAGCTATACCTCGCGCTTGGCCAAAACGAAAGCGCCCGTTGGGCCCTGGAGCGCGCTGTGGACCTGCGGCCGGATCAGCCAGCCTACCGCATCCTCCTCGGCGATGCCTTCGACGGGCTGGGGCTTGCCCCCGAGGCCCTGGAGGCCTGGGCCGCCGGACGCGGCAAGATCTGGCGCAAGGAGAAGTATCTCGTCAACCTCATGAAGCTTGCCGATGCGCACATCGCCGCCGGCGACCCGCTTTCCGCCTTGCCCTATTTGCGCGATCAGGTGCTGCCGCTTGAGCCAGGCAATCTCTTTGCCCTGGCAGTTGTCGTGAGCACCTACGATGGCCTGCACCCCGAAGGCCGCGACCCTTTTGTGGATCCCTATCGCGAGGCCCTCGCCTACCCCGAGCTCGAAGCCCTGCGCATGCCAGAGGACCCGCGCTACGCGCACTTCCAGGCTAAGGCCGTGCAGCTGCTGTGGGAGCGCCACTACTGGGAGGGCACAATGGTCGCAAGGCTGCTGCGGCTTTGGGCCTGGCAGGCCCACCCGGGCGCTTTGGCTCTGGCCAGTTACCTCTGCCAGGCTGAGCCCACCAACGGGACGTGGTGCCTTCTTGTGGCTGAGGCACAATGGCGCAGGGGAGAGCTCGCTGCAGCTGAATCCGCCCTGGAGCAATGCGCGCTGCGCGGCGAGGAATGGCTGCGGCTGCGCGGCCTCGTCGCCCTTGCCAGGGCGCGCGAGGAAGGCTCGCGCGAGCTCTGGGAGGCGGCGCGCCAGGCCCTCGCGGAGTGGCAGCTTGCTGCCCCAGACGACCTGATGCCGGTCGCTGGCCTTCTGGAGGTGACCCGGCAGCTTGCGGATGCCCAGGAGAGCTCCCGGTGGCAGGAGCTGTACATGGCGATGACATCCGGGGTGGATGTGCAGGTGGCCGCTCAGGCGCTTGGCGTGCCGGTGGAAATGGTGAGGCTGGGCCCCAACCTTGTGACCAACGCCTCGTTTGCACAGTGGAGCGAGGGCAGGCCGAAGGACTGGATCTGGTCGTTCATGGCCACGGGCCAGCCCTGGAACAAGGGCTTCTTCCTGGGGGGGCCAGAGCCAGCGGCGCCGGAAGGCCCTGGGATGAGGGTGGATTGCCTTTGGGTGCAGCAAAAAGAAGGGCTGGAACCAGCGCGCGCGGGCTTCTGGCACTACGATGAGGAGCGCAAGGACCTGCGCCAGATTTCCCTGGAGCCAGGCCGCTACTACGTTGTCTCCTTCGACTACCGCACCGAAGACGTTGCCGGGCCTGAGGCCACTGTATGGCTCTCCTACAAGCCGAGCCCCTGCTGGGCAGGGGACCTGCGCCTGCCGCCGACAGGCGGGCGCTGGCGGCACGCTGCCTTCGCCTGCGGGCCCTCGCAGGAAGGCGACGACGCTTTGCGGCCGCTTTTGCGGCTTTTTGGGCCTGGCTCCGCTGCGTTTGACAACTTTGCCATCCGCGTGATAGAAACGGCACCACGCTAGGTGGTGGGTGGAACATGGAAGGTCAAGCGGAATCCATCGCCGTTTGGCCCGGAGCGGCTGTGCGCCGCCGCCTGACACCACGCAGCCGGCGGACGCTCCTCATCAGTGTGGATGTGTTGCTGAGCCTGCTTGCGGGTGTGGGGGCGATGGCCGTTTGGGCCTACAGGGGGCATTTCCGCTTTGGCACGCGCTTTCTGGCCGC
>JAPWUW010000324.1 GCA_028275325.1 Anaerolineae bacterium
GTGTTTATTTTTCTAATTGCCTCCTGCATAATCCTTGTCCAGCAGGGAGTCCTCCAGGTCTTGAATGAGCTATACTGACTCAGGGTACGCTCAATTGAGGAGCGGAGTGAGTGATGGTAAAGATAGGGATAATAGGCGCTGGGCGGCTTGCCAACCAAGTGCACTGTCCTAGCTTGGCTGCGTGTCCAAAAGCGACTTTGGAAGCTGTATGTGACCTGAACCAGGCCCGGCTAGAGGCAACCGCGCACCGATTTGGCATCCGCCAGCAGTTCACAGACTACCATGATCTATTAGAGCGCTCAGGAGTTGATGCTGTCTATGTGATCGTCTCTCCTCTCGCCGTGGCAGCCATTACTCTGGACTGTTTGGCTGCCGGCAAGCATGTGTTCCTAGAAAAGCCTCCTGGAGCTAACCTGGCGGAGACCAAAGCCCTCGCAACTGCCGCTGAGAGGTCAGGCTGTGTGACTATGGTGGGCTTCAATCGGCGGTATTGCCCAGTGCTTGTCAAGGCGAGAGAGTGGGTAGAAGAACGAGGGCCAGTAACCGTTTGTATGGCTGAGTTTCACAAGAATCTAGCCGAGCCCCACTACGGTATGAGCACCCTCATTGCAGATGTTATCCATTCAGTGGATTGGCTCTACTGGTCAGGTGGAAGCGTCAGCAGGGTGCACAGTGTCGTCAGGTCATTCGATGCCGCGTGGGAAAACAATTTCCACGCGTTGATTGAGTTCGAGGGTGGGATGGTGGGCATTTTGACCGCGAACCGGTCCGCCGGCGCGAGATACGAGCGCTTCGAACTCCATGGTCATCGAGTGTCGGCATACGTACGAGCGCCGGATGTGGCAGAGATCTGGTTTGCCGGTTCGAGCGAGCCCAGAATCTTTACGGGCCAGGAGCTAACCGGAAGCGCGGAGCAGCGGGTCACCTATGGTTTTCAGGCAGAGACGGAGCACTTCCTTGACTGTATTGAGCGGAGACAGGAACCCAAGTCCAGCTTGCCGCGTGTAGTCGGCACAATGGAACTGGTGTGGCAGATCGGGCAGTACCGGGAAGACTGGCGCGACCCTACCTTGGAAGCGATGAGGGGGCAGGGGGGTGCTAAATGGTAAAGCCTTCTGAGCCTTGCTCGCGAACAGTTTGTGAAACAACGAGGGTGTCACAAGACCCTCTGAGTGCGGGAGTTGCCTTGCCTTCTCCCCGGTCGTGTTCACCATAGCGACTGTGTATCTCTTCCTTATGATGCCATCCGTTACACTCTGGCGCGGCTTGTGCAGCATTGCCTATCCCATGAGGTTGACGCAAAGAGAACCTGGATCTGGCCAAAACTCAGTAATGTTTGTGCCACGAAATCGTCGCATGATCTTTTCATTAGTGCTTTCGCTGATGTGAGCGCTATGTCGTTCAACGTTGAGGCGTAGCGGCTTGCATGGGGCGCAGGGGGAAACTATGGCAAACCCTGAGAGGCGGCTTTGGATAGATACGCACACGCACCTGCTGCGCTGCAGCGTGCAGGATGGCTCGGCACTCGAGTACTCCTTGGCAGACGTCCTGGCCGTGCTCGATCGCTGCGACGCCGATTTGCGCTTTGTCTGCAATGACAACAATCCGCACGACGTCGCGCGCGTCGCTGAGGAGCCAGAGCACCTGCGCAGGATGAACGAGCGAGTGTACAGGCAGTTTGTGGCGCAGGCTCAGGGTCGGCTGCTTGGCTCCGTCAACATAGACCCCAGGGCTGTGAGGCAATCGCAAGAGGAGATGGATCTTTACATCGGCGAGCGGGGTTACGTGCAGGTGGGTGAGGTGGAGGGGCTGCCCTTTGGCTTTGACCTGGATAGCCCGCAGATGGTGGAGCTCGCCCGGCATGCGGCGGCCTTGGGTGCCCCGGTGCAGCTGCACTGCTCCACAAGCGAGGACCCAAGTGGGGAGCACATAAGGCAGGCCCTGCACCTTGCGGCGCTGGTTCCGCAGGGCAAGTTCATCCTGGCACATGCCATTGGCGGCCGCAACACCTACCAGTACGTGTTGGCAGTGGAGCAGTACCTTGCTCGCGGGCTGGACAACGTCTACCTGGAGGTCGTGCTGTTCAACGTGCGCAAGTACCTGCGGGCCGCATACGAGCACCTTGGGGCCGAGCGGCTCATTGTGGGGACGGACTGGGCGACTTACCACGGCCCACCCTTTGCCCCATATGGCACGCACCTCACGCTGATGGCGCATCCCGATTGGTGGCGCACGGCCCAGCTCAAGGGCTTCAGCCAATGGGGGTCACAGCTCTGGCTGAGCTCACAGCTTGTTCTCGACCTGGAGGAGAACCCGTATCCGTGCGCGGTCTCCAGCTTGGTCTGGTTCATGCGCGAGGCGGGCCTAAGCGAGGAGGACATCGACAAGATCGCCTGCGGCAACGCGATCAGCCTCTTTGGGCTCAGGGAAAAGGGGCTGATCTAGGTAGGGCAAGCGGCGCATTGTAGGCGAACTGCCTCAAGTGGTGATCGTGAAGAACAACTTGCGCAACGTTCCCGAAGTTGCTCTTTACGGTGCGGAGCTCCTCGCTCCGGCCAATACCAACATCGTGCAGTATTTCTTCGCGGAGTGAGGCCAACCGTAGCCCCCACCGATCTTGGCCGGTGGGGGCTCTCTTTCTCATCCTGTGGGAAGAAAGCGGGGAAAGAGCTTCTGGTAGGAGGAGGGGCACTGTGAACGACAGGCGGGTTGTCTTTCCCAGCGCGTGGCATGCTCAATGGGAAGAGGTGGCACTGCCAGACAGGCCTGGGCCAGGTCAGCTGCTCGTCCGGACCCTGTTGACTGTGGTGAACTACGGAACGGTTGTCGCTATCTACACTGGTACACACATAAACATCAACAGGCCCGGTGTGTGGCCGAAGTACCCGCACCACCCCTCAGGCCATAGTGTTGGCGTCGTGTGTGCTGTCGGCGAGGGCGTTATGGGGTATGCCGAAGGGGATCGTGTGAGCTTCAACGGGCGCTACTGTAGATACCAGTTGTTGGACCTTCCGGCAAGCAGGATCGTGAAGGTGCCACAGGACGTGAGCGACCTGGAGGCAGTGGTTGCCGCGCACGCCTCAATCTCACTTCACGGCGTGCGTTTAGCACACATGACGATTGGCGAGCGCGTCATTGTGTTCGGCGCTGGGGTCATCGGGCTGTGTGCGGCCCTCTACGCCCTCGCGGCGGGCGCGGTGCTCGTCGCCGTGGTGGATCCGGTTGAAACCCGGCTTCGGGTGGCCAGGGAATGCGGCGTGGACTGCACCTTGAACCCCGAAAAGGTGGATGTAGAGGCGGAGGCAAAGGCGCTCACGGATGGCAAGGGGTTCGATGTGGCAATAGAGGCCACAGGTGCACCGGCTGTGCTCCCCG
>JAPWUW010000273.1 GCA_028275325.1 Anaerolineae bacterium
TGATCGGCTCCCTGCCGGAGTGTTTGCCGACTGCAGAGCTGGGCAGGCGCGTGGAGCAGGCGCTGAGCGGCCCCGTGCGGGTGTGGGCGAACCGGGAATCGGTGGGACGGGTGGCCATAGTCAGCGGGGATGCGACAAGCGCGTTCGGGCATGTCGTGGCTGCTGGGGTGGATGGCCTGATCTGCGGAGAGCTTGGGCATGCCTCGTACCACTTGGCGGCGGAAGCAGGCTTGGCCGTCTGGCTTGGCGGGCATTACGCGACGGAGACCTTTGGGCTGCGCGCGCTTGCCCGTCGCCTGCACGAGGAGTTGCTTCTGGAGACGGTGTGGCTGGACATCCCGACCGGGTTGTGAAGGTATGTGGGGCGGGCGCTGGTTGGTGACTGTGTTCGCCTTGGCAGTGGCGCTGAGCCTGGGGGCATCTGCCTGTCAGCGGCACTCTGCCCGGGAGGTGCCCCCCGGGACGCCAGGTCCTCTGGGCACGCCTACGGTGCCTGCTGCCTCGGAGCTCGAGGTGAGCACACGGACACCCCAGCCTGGACCCCCAACGCCGACCCCTGCGCCGACGGCAACACCAACCCCTATCGTGTACGTTGTGCAAAAGGGCGACACGCTTTTGGCCATTGCCTCGCGGTTTGGCGTCTCGGTGAGCGAGCTGCAGGAGATAAACGGCGTCGTTGACCCGCGCACCCTGCAGATTGGGCAAGAGCTGATCATCCCCCCGCCTGACCTGGCGGCAAGCTCAACTGTGCCGACCCCGACTCCTGTGCCAGTGCGGGTGAGCGGGGTGAGCTGGGGTGGCAGCAGCGTGGCCGTGTCGGTCGCGGGGGAGGTGGTGAACGAGAGCGGGATGCCGGTGCAGGAAGTTGTGGTTCTCGTGGAGCTCCTGGACACGGAGGAGAAGCCGTTGGCTGCGCTTGAGGTTCCTGCCCTTGTAGACACGCTTGCAGCTGCAGGCAAAGCGCCGTTCGCGGCAAGCTTCGAAGGTGTGAGCTTTCCTGCCTCGGTGCGAGCGCGGTTGTTGCGGGCTGTTCCTGCTTCAGGGCGCGCAGCACCTTCTGGCCTGGCCTTGAGCGAGGTCTCCGGCAGGGCAGTTCACGATCGGACTTTCTCTGTGCTGGGGAAAGTGCGCAACACTGGCAAAGAGCCTTGGGCGACCCACGTGGTGCTGACTGTCTACGGGCGCGGTGGCCAGGTGGTGGCGGCAAGAAGGGAACTCGTATCGCCAGCGCTGGAACCTGGTGCTCAGGCGATGTTCACCATATCGGTGGTTCCGCTGTCTTGGCCGGTGGAGAGCTTTGCCATCGTCGCGGAGGCCGGCCCTCCAGCACCTGAGGCAGCTGCAACACCTCTGGTTAGCGGTACTTCCGCCACCCCGTGAGGCACGCGAGCCCTTCTTCTGCCATTGCTAGCTTGCGGAAGCGGTGGTATCCTTGGGGCGTCTGGGCAGTGTGCCGGCGACACTAGAGGGCGGAGTTTGCAATGGCCAAGCCAGCAGAGGTGACGGATGCCAGTTTTGCGCACGAGGTGGAAAGAGCGGGCGGGTTGGTGCTTGTTGACTTCTGGGCGCCATGGTGCGGACCGTGCCTGATGTTGGCACCAGTAGTGGAGCAACTGGCAAGCGAGTATGAGGGTCAGATCAAGGTTGTGAAGGTGAATGTGGACGAGAATCCAGAGACGGCAACGCGCTTCCAGATAATGAGCATACCGACGCTCATTCTGTTCAAAGATGGTCAGCCCGTGGAGCGGCTGGTGGGCGCGATGCCGAAGAATGCCATAGCCGCGCAGTTGCAGAGGCACTTATCCTGAGGTTGCACTTCGCGCGCGGCCTTGCGGGGGAATGGCAGGCGGCCCCAGCGCAGTCTCTGCTGGGGCCGCCTTTGCTTTCCACTGTGGCCAGAACGCACCAGGGCTCACGCAAGTAGGCTGCGGATATCTCCCGTATGGTTGCGGAGCATCTCGTGCAAGTCCAACACATCATCGGCTGTCAGGGGTGGCTGTTGCTTCTCCTCCGCAGGCTGCTGTTCCACAACCACCATGATCATGGCCTGGGTGTCGCAGGCCGGGCAGACAGCCATGAGGATCCAGACGTTATCGTTGTTCTCGAGAAAAGCAAGGTCGCCACTGCTATAGCGAGACCCACAGGCGCCGCAGCGGGCGTTCTGCAATACCTGACGCAGGATATAGCGCTTGACGCTGCCCTCCTCTCGCCGCTGCGGGTTCATCTACCCCTCCTGCACCACGTTCACAGTAATGGTTGCGACGGCGCCGTGCCCGAGCGACACCCGCACGCGGTGCTGCCCAAGCTCCTTCAGCGGCTGTTCAAGCTCGACCTTGCGCCGGTCGAAATGGATGCCATGCTGGGCGGCAACAGCCTCTGCTACGTCTGCTGCCGTGACTGAGCCGTAAAGCTTGCCCTGCTCCCCGGCCCTTCTGACGATCGTGATCTCGAGACCATCGAGCCTTCGAGCAAGGGTCTGCACCTGAATGAGCTCGCTTTGCTCCCTCTTGCGCTTTGCCTGGCGCAGTATCTCCGCTTCCTTGCGAACGCCCACATCGGCCGGCTTACCAAGGCCACGCGGGATCAGGTAGTTGCGGGCGAATCCATCGGCGACGCGGACGATATCGCCGGCGCGGCCAACTTTGGGAACGTCCTTGATGAGCAGCACTTCCATGAAATAGCCTCGCCAGTAAACCAAGCTTCGCGCATAATACACGATTGAGCGCCGCCGTCACAAGAAACGGCTACCTACTGGCGCGGCAGCGAAAGGCACAGACGCAGCGCCCCGGCAGATGCCTCGACGCTATTTGGCGTTAGCCCCAGCTGCTTGAGCCTTCCTGACGCAGCTGCTAGGGCGGGCTGTGCCTTTTCTGCCCACTCTGGCGGGAGCCAAACAAGTGGGAGCCGCAGGGGCCCGAAGCGGATGGCGGCTGGGTGCAGAGCGAATTCACCGCCCGGGCGCGGCGTGACGGCAAGCTCCAGCCCGAAGCCGCTTAGGGGAGGCCTGCCCGGCCGCTGCCATTGGAGCCAGATGAGTAGGGAGCCGCAGGCCCCGCCTGCAAGGCCCGCCGCCCGAACCTCTCCGCCGGCCAGGGGCAGCGCACTTGCATCGGGCTCGGCAAGCCAGGCGGCGGAGGGGGGCAACTCGATGACCACATCGCAATCGCTTGGCAGCTCCTGTCTGCAGGTTGAGCGGGTGGCGAGATCCGCCACAGCGATGCCGGCAAATGCTATGGCGGCCCCGATGATGAGACCAATGAGGACGCCAAACCCTATCCTCATGAGCTGGGTGCCTCCAGTACTAGCTCCAGGCATGAGCCATCCGGGCACATGTGAACTCGAGATAGGCGCCACTGGCTGCCAAGCGCAGGGAGAACCTCCTCGTTGAATGCCTGGGCCAGTTTCCGCAACTGTGGCAAGAGTGTCGCCTCCAGCTCGGCTTGGCTTAGCCCTCCGGGTAGGTCTGCCCGAAGCAGTTGTAGGTCCAGGCCCCTCTCGGTGACAGAGGCCCGCACTGAAATGCTTGCCGGCAGGGCTACCTCAGTGCCGAAGAGCTTCCCTGCAACTTGCGTGCGCAGAACAAGGACATCTGGTGGTTGCAGCTCTAGCTGGAAGAGGGAAGCATTGGACGGCATTGCAGCCTGCAACAGGTGTTGCAGGTAGCGCTGGCTCAATATCACACGGGACGAGGCACGGGCTTCTGGGGCGCTGGAGCCCCCTGGCGCAGAGAGTTGGTGCGCAACCGCAGCCGCGTCGCTCGGGCCGAAGAGGAGCAACCCAACGGCGACATAAAGCAGCACCCCTAAAACCATGCCGGGAATGAGCGCGCAGCCGCAGCCCCAAGCGCCCGCGCGGCGCTCTTCCATAAGCGCTCTTGCCTCCTCAGTCATGGCTTGCGCAGCGCTGCGAGCTTACTTGGAGCCAAGCTGCGCGTCAAATGCGCGAAGCGTCACCTGCGCCCAGCGCGAGCACAAAGCGCAGCTCGCAGCGCAAACCAAGCTGTGGCAACATTTCTA
>JAPWUW010000274.1 GCA_028275325.1 Anaerolineae bacterium
AGCCGGATCCACGAGCGGCACGTGCTCGTACCCGGGGCGCTGCCGCAGGATCTCGTTCGTGATATCCCAGTATACGGCCTGCCCGGCCAAGAGATCCGAGAGCAGCCGGAAGCGCAGGCCAGCTGAAAGCACGCATTCGGTCGTCACCGAATGCCTGATTCTGCCTTCCGCGGCGAGGCGAAAGTACTGCGGCGTGTAGGCGTTGGCAAAGGTGACGCGCTTGCCTGCGGCAGCAGCTCGCTTGAGGATGTTGTTGCAATCGATAACTTGGCGCAGCTTCGCGTTCGGGTAGCCGGCCAGGTGGTAGCCAAGCAGGGCCGCAGCATTTACGCCGCAAAAGAGCGCCACCTGCCCGGTGGCGCTTTGCGGCAGCCCTGGAATGCCCAAAGTGCTATCCAGCGGCAGGAGAAGCCGCTCCTCACCCCGCGCCTCTTCCCCCAGGATGGGGCGAGCCCCAAAAGCAGCCCGCAGCCCTTCCCACGCATGCTGGGAGAGGGGGTTCTCTTCCCCTGGCGGGCCAAGCCCCAGCCCATCCAGGAAGATGAAGAGCACCTTGCCCATCGGCGCTCACTGCTTGTAGCCGAACCGCCGCAGGAGAGCCTTGCGCTCGGCAACGTCCTTTTCCGTCTCCACGCCCTTGGAGCGCTCCCCATCCGCCACGCCAAGGATGGCCCTGCCGCTGCCAACGTCGGCCACGAGGACCTGAATTGGGTTGGCACTGGCGCAGTAGATGCGGCAGACCTCAGGGACCATCTTGATGGCATTGAGGACGTTGATGGGGTAGAAGCCCTGCCCCAGCACAACGATGAAGAAGTGCCCCGCCGCCACGCTCAGCGCATTTTGCACGGCAAGCTGCCGCAAGGCCTCATCCGTCCCCGTCGAGCGCACGAGGCACGGGCCAGAGGATTCGCAAAACGCCAGGCCAAACTTGATCCCCGGCACCGCGTTCACCAGGGCCTCGTAGATATCCTCCACCGTCTTGATAAAGTGGGCCTGGCCGAGAATGACGTTTAGCTCCGCAGGCTTCTCAATGGGAATGGCTTTGATCTCGACCATCTCCAACCTCCAAAGAGCTGCACCGATCGCATCGCTTGAAGCTGCCAAAATGGCCCCTTGCCGCACGCGGGCCATTCAGGGTCGGCCGGGCCGGGGGCAGGGCCCGACACGCAGCGGCGCATCGGGCCTTGCATAGCTTGCCTCAGCGGAAGATAAGTGGCACTTGCAAGCTGTAAAGCTTGCTCAGCACCACCGCCGAGACCGTGATGTTCTGGTTGGGGTTCTGCACCTGCCCAGATGCCACTATCGCCACCGGGCAGGTGAGCGTGGCCGGCGCACTTGGCAGCTGGGCGGCATTGAGCGTGAGCGTGATTGTGTCTCCGGCACTGCCCGTCAGGCGAGAGAGGGTGAGCCAAGGGCAGGCCCCTTGCGTCGCCGTCCAGGTGAAGGTGCCGGGCCCAAGGTTCGCCACGCGGATGGTGGCCTGCGTTGCCGCGCTTGTGCTCAGGTCGTAGAAGAGGGCCACAGCGCCCGGCACCTGCATAACCGGCAGGTTCAGCACGCCACTGCCGTCGAGGTTTGCCGCGACGAAGTTATCCCAGTATGGTCCGTCCCGGGATTCATCGCCGTAGTTGCCGTCGTTTTGCTTGTAGATGCGCAGCCAGGCGCCGGTGTTGGCCCGCACGAGCATTGGCTGCGGCCGGCCATCCCCGTTTGTATCCCCAAGCACCAGATTGCCCGCCCATTCGCGATCCCCAATCCAGAACTCCTCCTCCGTGCGGTTGTTCTGCGCATCGCTGAGGCGCGGGTTCAGGGTGAAGACCCGGGCGAAATCCCCGGTATTCACAACCACAATTTCCAGCGTGCCATCGCCGTTCACATCCCCAAGCTCGGCATCTTCGGGCGGATCCCCGAAGCCCCAGCCGAAGACGTCGTTCCAAGTTGCCGGCCCCGTCGGCGCGATGACAAGCACTGCCGGCGGGTAGTTGCCGTGCACCGCCTGCTGCGGGCGCAGGAGCACAAGCTCCGGCACTCTATCCCCTGTGACATCGCCTATGAGCGCCTTGCGCCAGTCGGCAAGGCCACCGACCTTGGCCTCGAAGTGGCTCCAATCCGGGTTTTCGCCATCGAGCACGATGATGTAGCTGTAGACGCGTGCCAAGGCCAGATCCGCCTTGCCATCCCGGTCGTAATCCCCAAGCGTCAGGCTGTAGAAGCCACCGCCAGTGGGCTTGTTCCACTTCTCGCGCCAGGCGGAGCCCTCGTACTCGTAGCAGACGATGCGCTGCGAGATGTTGTTGGGCTCGCTTGTCGTGCGGATGGCCACGATCTCATCGCGCCCATCCCCATCCACGTCGCCGCACTGCACGTAGAGCCAGTCGTAGGGGTTGACGTTGGTGTTGAGCTGAGTCGAGATCCCGGGAACAGCGGCTGTGCCCGGGGCCTGCACCGGGTCGAAGGTGTTGAGGTTTGGCCCAGGGATGGTCACCCCGCGCCCGCCTATGGCCACGATCTCCTTCGTGCCATCGCCGTTGAAATCCCCGACGGCGACGTCGTAGTAGGGGCCGCCCCAGGCATCGTACTTGCCGCTCAGGTCCTTCATGTTCGCTCCGACGAAAAGGTCGCGAATGACAATGCGGCCATCCGCCCGGTTGATGAGCACGATTTCAGCATCGCGCACGTAGGCATCGGCGGGGGCCTGCGCCTTGAGCTGCCCGCCTTCGGAATGCGCTGCAAGCGGGGCCAAAAGCAGCATGGCCAACGCGGCTGTGAGCGCCAAAATAACGGTTCCTTTCCACCTGCTATGTCGGTTCACTTCCTGCCTCCTTGCTCGTCGACTTATCGCAACTGCTTGTGCCAGCTCTGCCAACTCGCCCACCGAAGCTGGCCCTCAGCACCCCAGCCCAGTGGGACAGGCCCTGTTAGAGCAGGCAAACGCGGCGCCCTGCGCGGTGGGATTCGTAGGCCGCAAGCGCCGCCCGCAGGGAGATGAGCCCATCACGGCCATCGGGGCGCACCGGCTCGCCGCTAGCCAGGCAATCGAGGAAGTGCCTGATCTCCGCCGGCCAGCCACCACCGGGCGGGAAGTCCCTTTCCTCCTGCCAGCCCTCCTCGGGCCTAAAGAGCCGCAGCGGCGTGCGGTAATCGACGATGATCGTGCCCTCGCTGCCGTATATCTCCGCGCCAAGCTGCCCGGGCCAGGAGTGCCAGCCCGTCTCGATATAGCCGAGGGCCCCGCCTGTGAGCTGCAGGCAGAGAACGGCCGCGTCCTCCGCCTCAATGGGGTGTGCAAGCGTCGCAATGCTCGCCCAGATGCTCTCGATCTCCTCCCCCAGCAAGAAGCGAGTGAGGTCCAGCGCGTGAATGCCCATATCCAGCACAGCCCCACCGCCTGCTCGCCGGCGGTCGAAGAACCAGTCGCTGCGGGCCGACCAGGATTCGTACGGGCCGCGGTGAGCGAAGCGCACGCGGACCGTGTACGGCTTCCCGATGGCGCCCTCAGCGATGAGGGCGGCCGCGCGCTCGTTGAACGAGTAGAACCTGTGGGTGAAGCCGACCATGAGTTGGACGCCCGCGGCGCTTGCCGCAGCGATCATCGCCTCCGCCTGCTCGAGGGAAATGGCCATCGGCTTCTCGCAGAGGATGTGCTTGCCAGCCTGCGCCGCGGCGATGGCCTGCTCGGCATGGACATCATTTGGCGTGCAGATGCTCACGGCGTCGATATCCCGCCGCGCCAGGAGCTCGCGGTACTCCTCGTAGATATGCGGCACGCCAAAGCGCGCCGCCGCCTCCTCCGCACGCGCGCGATCCACATCGGCCACGGCGACGAGCCGGGCCCTGCCATCCGCGGCGTAGTTCGGCAGGTGGGCCTCCACGGCAATGGCCCCGCAGCCGATCACGCCAATACCTATCTTCTCCCGCACCGCCACCTCCCCACCTTATGATCTGCCCTCATGGTTCTACAGCAACCCCCTCGCCCCGTCAAGCCCCTCCGAGCTGGCCGAGTGGGC
>JAPWUW010000275.1 GCA_028275325.1 Anaerolineae bacterium
GCACAGCAAATGCTAGAGTACCTGTCCTCCCGTACGGAGGACATGGTTGCCTTCACAGAGCAACTCATAGCGGCGCCAAGCCCGACGCCACCGGGCGACGAGCGTGAAGTGGCGCACAGCATCATCGGGCATGCCAACCAACTGGGCCTGCCGCAGCCAGAGGTTCTGGCCAAAGTGCCCGAGCGGCCCAACCTGTTGTTCCGCATTCCGGGAGACCGCCCGACGCCGGTACTTCTCTTGAACGCACATATGGATACCAAACCTGCAGGGCCGCTGGCCCTGTGGAACAACAATCCCTGGCAACCGCTGCGAGATGGCAACCGCATCTTCGGCCTCGGCGCAAGCGACATGAAAGCTGGCTGTGCCGCTCTCTTGTACGCGGTTCACGCTTTCCTCCGGCATGCGGGCGGCTCTCGCGGGGGACTGCTGCTTGTCTACACAGCCGATGAGGAAGGCGGCAGCGCATACGGGGCCAAGTTCCTCGTCGAGTCTGGGGCTCTGAGCAGCGCAACTGCTGGTTTGATTGCGGAGCCTCAGGGAATACGTGAGCCGTTCGAATACATCCCTCTTGTGTCCCGCGGATTCTCCGGCTTCACTTTCAGGATCTCCGGCACTCAGATGCACAGCAGCGTGTCCGACCAAGTGCCAATGGTGAATGCCTCTGTGCAACTGGCCAGGCTTCTTCTGCGCTTTGCCACCACCTTCCGGCCCTCATTTCAGCCACACCCTCTGTGCCCCCTTGGGCCCACCGTAAACCCAGGTGTGCTGGTGAGCGGCGGGGTCGCTTTTGGCACAAATCCAGGTGAGGCTCAGTTCAGCTCAGAAGTCAGGCTAATTCCAGGCATGACCCGACAGCAACTTGAGCTCGACCTCCAGTCGTTTCTGCGGGAGGCAGCCGCCGACTTACCGGGCCTGCAAGTTGACCTCGAGTTTGCGCCGCCACCGCTTGACTGGACCGAACCAACAGAAGTCAGCCCACAAGAGCCGTTGGTCAAAGCTCTCTCCGCGGCTTCCCATCAGATTCTGGGCCGACAGCTGCCGCTTGGCTGCTTCCCAGGAGGTACTGACGCACACCAGTTCCACGCCGTAGGCGGCGTTCCCACCATTCCTGCCTTTGGACCCGGTCTGCTCACACTATGCCACGGGCCGAACGAATACGTCGATATACCCGGCATCGTTGCGGCAGCGCAGATATATGCTCTCACCTGCCTTTACTACCTGTGCAAGTAAAACAATCGCTCATTGGAGGCTACCATGAGGGATCAAGATCTCGTCAGCGCCCGCCATATCTGCGATCAGATCGTCCAGTGGCAAGCCACTTCAGGCGGCGTCAGTCTTGAGACATGTCGCTATCACCGCCCACCTGCTTCGGGGAAGGTAAAACCATGGTCCTTTGGGCAGGACATACCCTGGCTAATGCGCGCACTGTACCGTTTCTACGACATCACCGGCGAGCCCAAGTACAAGGCAGCAGCCGACCGCTACGCAGTCTTTTTCCTCGCGTGCACCCACGATAAAGTGCCGGCCTGGCAGATGGGTGGCGCCCTTGACCCATGCTTTGCCCTCTACCGCGAGCACAACCATTGTGACGATAGTCTGGACCCGAAGGCAAGAGCAATTTACCGTTGGCTGCAACAATATCGTACAGAGGACGCGAACTACTTCAATGCCGGTTACGGGTACCTCGATGACGACGGCGTTTTCCACGACGAGGACGTGGGCTACAGCAACGATCTCAGCGACGTAGGCCGCGGCTTGATAGCGTACTACCGTCTGTTCAGGGAGGAGGAGGCCCTGGAACATGCGGTCAAATTCAGCGAATACTTCCTGCGCGAGCACAGGCCGGGCTCAATGGAAGGTGTATGGAGCAGCAAGATCGGGACCTGGCTGATCGGCCCGCGCCATAACAGTGGCTTCGAGAACCTGGAAGTTCACGCCGATGAAGCAGGATGGGGGTTTTCCACGTGGTCTTGCAGCCTATTCCTAGCGCGGCTGTATGACCACCTGAGAGACGAGAACCTTAGATCGAAGGTGCGCAAGTGGCGCTGGCAGCACGGTGAACCGTCAATCGGAACATCCTTGCAAGGTGAGAGCCTGGAGAGCCTGATGTGCAGGATACGCGACCGCTGCGTCACGTCCCTCCGATGGAGCTTTGACGCCTGCCAGTTCGAGGACGGTGCCCTCGGGATGCAAGGCCGCGACGATAAGTGGCTAGGGATAACAGCCGCGGCTATCATGCAGTACGTTGAGCTTTACCGCAGGCAGATGATTCCAGAAGATGTCCACAAGGAATACTATCCGAAGGCCCTGAAGGCGCTAGCTTGGCTGCGCGAAATGAGCACGCCAGCTACGTTCCCGACCGACGGCTACATACCGGTGACCGGCCAGAGTAGACCCGACCCTGGTTGCAACGTGGCCTGGTTGATCGCTTTCACCGCCGAGGGACTCATGACCGGGCCCGATCTGGAATCCTTCGGCATTCCATAGAAGTGGTGTGCCTTGCCTGGCTCCAGAAACATCTCTCGCTCGGAGGCAGGCAAGGCACACTGTAGCCTCACCTGATAAGGAGCCAAAGGAGTGACCAAGCTACGGATGGCAGTTGTAGGCCTTGGCAGGTTCGCAGAGCTGCATTTGAAAGCTCTAAAGACACTTCCTCAAGTGGAAGTCGTAGCTGTTGTCTCCCGATCAACCGAGAGAGCTCAGGAGATGGCTTCTAGGTACCGGGTGCCCCATGCTTTCAGCGACTGCGCTGTCATGCTGCAGCGATCCGCTCCGGATGCGGTTGATGTAGTCACAGAGGAGAACAGGCATTATGAGCCAGTCATGGCCGCGCTTTCTGCCGGCAAGCATGTCTTCGTGGAGAAGCCCTTAGCAGCCGACTTATCGCAGGCCAGGGCTATGATAGAGCTGGCTGAAACCTCGGGACTGACGCTGATGGTGGGTCACCTCCTGCGGTTCGAGCCGAGGCATTTTGCCATCAAGCAAGCGGTGCAACAGGGGCGGCTTGGGCGTATAGCATATGTGTACGCGCGCCGCAATTTGCGCCGCTCCGCACAGACACTGTATCGCCATGCGCCGCGCCTGCTCACCACAGGAGTGCACGACGCCGACCTCATCCTCTGGTACACGGGCCAGAGACCTCGCCGCGTCACCGGCGTCTGTCGTGAAGTCTCTGGCCAAGGTCCTGACGTCTTCTGGGGTCTTATAGAGCTGGATGGGGGCGCATTTGGTGTGATCGAGAGCAGCTGGCTGCTGCCAGAACGTTCTCCCTATGCTGGCGACATCGAACTCGAAGTCGTGGGAGACGCCGGCACTGCGATCCTGAGAGCTCCAGATGATTCTCTGAGCATACTCGGCTCCGACGGCTTTGAACAGCCCAACATGTATTTATGGCCCGAGACCAACGGCCAGCTCGGTGGCGCCCTGCGCGACGAGCTGGCCTGTTTCGCCCAATGCATCCTGAACACAGAGCACCCTCCGCTGGATCCCTGGGATGCCTACCGAGCTCTTGAGTGCGTGCTTGCGATACTCGAATCCGCAAACAAGGGGCACTCACTCAGCCTGGCACTCAGCTGCTAGCTGTCGGCCAAGCTGCAAGCTCTTCGCCGCCTTGGCCCGCAGAGCACTCCCATACATGCTACAAGGGCTCCCGCAACGCACACCCTCCTCAGACCGCGCCTCGACGCCAGGCCTGCTGCGAGCCTGCAACTATAAATAGTTAGGAGAGTCTCGAAGTGGTAACAAGAACAGCCCCCAGAGAGCGAGGCAGCTAACGCCTGAACGCCTCGCCCCTGGGGGCGGCTACCTCATCTCCAGTTCCAACAGCATCACTGACTACTTGCGGGAGGAGAATGTCCGCGCCATGATCGACGCGGTGGACATATACCGCTGCCGGCCGTACGATGGCTCGCGCCGGCTCAGCACACAAAATACGACAAGCGCTGGTTATGCCTAGGAGGGATTTGGCATGAGCCCACAGCA
>JAPWUW010000276.1 GCA_028275325.1 Anaerolineae bacterium
CCGATCGCGAATGTGGCTGAACGGTGGGAGGTCAACGAGGATGCCACCGTATACACGTTCTACCTGCGCAAAGGGATGCGCTGGTCCGATGGCGAGCCGTTCACGGCCGACGATATCCTCTTCTGGTACGAGGATGTAGCGCTGAATGAGGAGTTGAACCCCACCTTCCCTGCTTGGCTTACAGTCGGAGGGGAACCGGTAAAAGTCGAAAAGGTGGATGACTATACCGTCGCGTTCAAGTTCGCCAAGCCCTACGGCATATTGATCGAGTTTATGTGCTTCATGGGGGATTCGATAATAATCCCCAAACATTACATGAAGCAGTTCCACCCCAAGTACACCGATAAGGAGACGCTGGACAAGCTGGTGAAGGAGGCCAAGTACGACAACTGGTTCCAGCTGTTTAACTACAAGAACCAGGTGTGGACCAACACCGAGCGGCCCACGATCTTCCCGTGGAAGGTGGTAGTGTCCCCGGAGACGGGTCGGCTTGTGGCGGAGCGCAATCCGTACTATTGGAAGGTGGATACTGCCGGCAAGCAACTGCCTTACTTCGACAAGTTCTCATGCCAGCTGACGCAGGAACTGCAGGCTGCCCTCATGAAGGCCATCGCCGGCGAGACGGACTACCAGTATCGCCACATGGGCTTTGCCAACTACACCCTGCTCAAGGAGAACGAGGAAAAGGGCGATTACACCGTCCGCAAATGGATCGGTGGGCCATTCCCGTGCGTGTATGTGAACCAGAGCGTCAAGGACTTGGAGCTGCGCAAGATCTTCCAGACGAAGGAATTCCGTCACGGCCTTTCTTACGCTCTGAACCGGGAGGAGATGAACGATCTCTTCTGGCATGGCCTGGCCACGCCTGGCAACCCAGTGGCCAGCCCGCGCGACCCCTTCTGGATGGAAGGCTTCGGCACCACTGCCATCGAGTACGACGTGGACAAGGCCAACCAACTGCTCGACCAGGCTGGCCTGGATAAGAGGGATGCTGAGGGGTTCCGCGTGCGGCCGGATGGCAAACGCTTGCAGTTCACCCTCGAGTGCTACCCGAGCGAGATGGGCACGCCTGCGATCGACATCTTCGAGCAGATGGCAAACTACTGGAAGGCTGTCGGTGTGGACGCCACGGCGAAGGAGATCGAGCGTTCCCTCTGGACTCAGCGTGCTCACGGAAACGAGATCGATATGCCAGCCTACGATATCGCCAAGATCCTCTGGATCCTCGACCCGGGCTGGTTCGTGCCCTATGGCTGGTGCTACTGGGCGCCTGGCTTCGCTCCCTGGGCCACGAGCGGCGGCAAATCTGGGGAGGAACCGCCGGAAGAGCTAAAGCAGCTGATAAACTGGTACGAGGCGCTCAAGATGGAACCAGATCCTGAGAAGCGGCTGGAGCTGGGCCGGAAGATCCTGGCGCAGCACAACGAGATGATCTACGTCATCGGGGCCTGCTCTATAGACATCCTGCCCATGGTTGTGAAGAACGGCATGGTCAATGTCATGGAGGAGGCCGTCGGCGAGTACCGCACGCTGCACGAAGCGATCTCTTGGCCCTTCCAGTTTTGGCGGCGGCCAAAGGCCTGACAGTTTAGCAGGTTGGCGGGCGGGGCTGCGGGGCAGGGTACCTTGCAGCCCCTCTCTGTCACAGGCCTGCAGAGCACACTGAAGGGAGGACGCCTGATGCTTCAGTACATAGCGCGCCGGATCTTGATGATGATCCCGACGCTTTTGGCGATCTCAATAGTGAGTTTTGTCATTATCCAGCTGCCGCCGGGCGATTGGTTGACCTCGTATATTGCGCAGTTGCAGATGTCGGGCGAGACGGTAACGCAGGATGTGCTGGATGCCATTAAGCACCAGTATGGGCTTGGCCAGCCCATATACGTGCAGTACTTCAAGTGGATGGGGCAGCTTCTGCGTGGGGATATGGGGGTGTCCTTTGAGTGGAACAAGCCCGTGAACTCCCTCATTGGCCAGCCAATGCTGCTCACGTTCGTTGTCTCCTTGGCCTCGATGATTGTCCACTGGCTTGTGGCCTTTCCGATTGGCATCTACTCGGCGGTAAAGCAATACTCTTGGGGCGATTACTTGTTCACGGGGATAGCGTTCATTGGTGCGGCCATTCCGGAGTTCCTGATAGCGCTCGTGCTCATGTGGTTCATATTTGTCAAGACAGGCTACAACATCGCCGGCCTTTTTTCTCTGGAATACGTGGGTAAGCCCTGGAGCTTTGCCAAGCTTGTGGACATGCTGAAGCACTTGGTGGTGCCAATTGGCATCCTTGGCCTCCTGGGCAGTGCTGGCCTCATCCGCACGATGCGCGCCATGATGCTCGATGAGCTGCATAAGCCCTATGTGATCACGGCAAGAGCTAAGGGCCTAAAGGAATCCCGTGTCATCCTGAAGTACCCCGTGCGCGTGGCACTCAACCCGTTTGTGAGCACCGTGGGGTGGAACTTGCCCGCTCTTATTTCAGGGACGACGATTGTCTCAATTGTGCTGGGGCTGCAGACCACAGGCCCTCTCCTTTACCACTCCCTCATGAACCAGGATATGTTCTTGGCTGGAAGTTTCCTCATGTTGCTGAGCTTGCTCACCGTAGTGGGCACGCTCCTTTCGGATATCCTGCTCGCCTGGTTGGATCCGCGCATCAGGCTAGGAGGGTAGCCTATGGGCCAAGCGCAGGACGAGCGGCGGCCAGGAAGGGAGGTGCAAGCTCCCGTTGCCGTTGCACCGCGACTGGTTGAAGAAGAGGAAACCGCCAGGATCTTCGTTGCCTCGCAGTGGAAGCTCATGTACTGGCGCTTCCGCAAGCACAAGCTTGCCGTTGCCAGCTTCTTTGTCCTTTGTCTTCTCTATTTTGTGGCCATCTTTGCCGAGTTCGTTGCCCCTTACGACCCCAATAAGCAGAACACCAAGCTGCTCTTTGTGCCACCGCGACGCGTTCGCTTTGTGGACAGGGAGGGCAAGCTGAAGCTGCGCCCGTTTGTCTATGGCCTGACGCAGCAGGTGGATATGGAAACCTTGCGCAAGACTTATGTGGAGGATGAGGCCAGCAAGCTTTACATTCGCTTCTTTGTCCATGGCGACCCGTACAAACTCTGGGGGCTCTTCGAGAGCGACCTGCATTTATTTGGCCTGGAGGGCAACGATCGGACGCTTTTTCTCCTAGGGAGCGACCGCATGGGGCGGGATTTGTTCTCGCGGGTCATCCATGGCAGCCGCATCTCGCTCAGCGTCGGGCTGCTGGGTATCTCAATCAGCCTTATCCTGGGGGTGATCATCGGCGGTATTTCTGGGTACTATGGTGGAATGGTGGACGCTATAGTGCAGAGGACAATAGAGTTTCTCCGTTCGATGCCGACCATCCCTCTGTGGATGGCGCTGGCCGCCGCATTGCCGACCGATTGGTCTCCACTCCGAGTGTATTTTTGCATTCTGATAATCCTCTCGCTGATTGGCTGGACCGGGCTGGCACGCGTCGTCAGGGGTCGTTTCCTGTCCCTGCGGGAAGAGGACTTTGTGATGGCAGCGCGGCTTGCTGGTGCCTCAGAGTGGCGCATCATCATGCGGCACCTGGTTCCCTCGTTCCTCAGTTACCTCATCGCACACCTGACACTGGCCATTCCCGGCATGATCCTGGGGGAGACGGCGCTTAGCTTCCTTGGCGTGGGCCTGCGGCCGCCGGTGGTGAGCTGGGGAGTGACACTGAATGAGGCTCAGCAGCTGCGAGTGGTGGCGCAGGCCCCTTGGCTCCTTCTGCCTGGTGCTTTCATCGTGCTGGCGGTGCTGGCCTTCAACTTCGTGGGCGACGGGCTGCGCGACGCTGCTGACCCGTACGCGCGCTAGGTGCGGCGGCGCCGGCCGGGTGCGCGCCACCAGGTCAGGTAGCGCGAGAGGGTGGCCGGTGTGAGGGCGCCGGCCACGCTTTGTGTGCCGGCGATGATGCCCGCCAGCATGCGCGCAA
>JAPWUW010000029.1 GCA_028275325.1 Anaerolineae bacterium
GAGCGGGGCGTAGCGCAGCCAGGTAGCGCACTTGAATGGGGTTCAAGTGGTCCCCGGTTCAAATCCGGGCGCCCCGACCTCGAGCCGGTAGCATTTTTCGCGTTGCACGAGCCGCCCAGCCGCACTTCTCGTGCTGGCTGGGTCGGTGTTTTTTGGCCTGAGATCGGGCCCGGTCGCAGCCCTCAGGGCGTGAGCTCCAGCTTGCCGGCAGCGCGCAGCCTCTGGCCGTATTCTTCCAGCGCATGCCGCTCCACGGGGGAGAGCACGTCCCTCTCCGCCAGGGCAAGAGCTACGGAGCGGAAAAGCGCAAGATCCCGCAGGCCCATGAGCGCCAGATGCACCGCCGGGTGGGAGAGGACGTAGCGGTAGAAATCCGCGGCCGGCGGCGCGCCCCGCCCCTGCAGGAGCTTGCCGCTGCGGGTGGCGTTCATGATGACAACGCCAACGCCATGGGAACGCGCAGCGGGGAAGATCTCCTGTTCTGGCTCGCGCATGGCGCAGTTGTACCAACAGAGCACCGTGTCGAAAAGCCCCGTGGCCACAGCCTTGCCCACCTCGGACCAGACGTGCCCCGTCACTCCGACGAAGCGGATGAGGCCCTCCTCGCGGGCCCGGAGCGCGGCCTCCATGGCCCCACCGGGGCCCAGCACTTGCTCCCGCTCCGCCTGCGTGTTGAGGTAGTGGAGCTGCCAGATGTCGATGTAATCCGTGCCCAGGGCCCGCAAGGAGGCCTCGAGGTCCCGCCAGGCGTCATCGGCAGTGCGCCCGAGGGTTTTCGTGGCGATGACAAGCCTTTCTCGCAAGCCCCTGATGGCCTGGCCAATATAGCGCTCGTCCTCCCCGCCGTGGTAAGAGCGGGCCGTGTCCACGTAGTTCACGCCGCACTCAAGGGCCGCCCGGTACAGGTCCGGGGACGTGGCGTAGGCGCCGCCAACGCCAAGGCGCGTCACCACAAGGCCCGTGCGGCCGAGCGTGATTGTCGGCAAGGGCTGCTTCACAGCTTTGGCTCCGCATCCCATCTCTTCCGCGCTCTAGAGTGGCACACGGCAGCTCTCGTGTCAACGGCCGGAGGCTGCGGCTTAGAACGGCCGGGGGCCACCTTTGAAATCCAGCACGCCATCGATGGAGGGCCAGAGCAAGCGGCAGGCCTCGCACTTTGCGCCCAAGCGCTCAAGCGTCAGGGTCCTGCGGCAGCGAGGGCAGACGAGCTGGCCGAGGGCAGCGCCCGCAGGCTTCTCGACCCGCGCGCGCAGGAGCACACTGGGCGAAAGGGGGTAGAGCGAGGCCAAGGGTGCAAGCGCTGCCTCGGCCCGGCAGAGCTGCGCCGGAGAGAAGCGCGCTTTGAGGGGTGCCCACCGGAAGAGCGAAAGGGCCCGGCGCTTCTCTATCGTAAGCCCCTGGCGCGCGAGGTGGCGCTCCACATAGACCGGGTGAAAATCGAAGTTCAGCTCCGCGAACTCGATCGGCTCGAGGGAGAAAGGGTTCCACGGCTGACGGCGCAGCGCCCAGCGCCCGATGGCTTTGAGGTGCCTCTTGTTGGCGAACTCGAGCAGGAAGGAACCACCGGCAGCCAGGACGCGCGCGACCTCCTGGAAGACGCCATCAATCTCGCGCAGGTGGTGCAGGACGCGGATCATGACCACCGCATCGCAGGAAGAGTCGGCAAGCGGCAGCCGCCGGATATCCGTGGCGATGAAGGTGAAGCGCGGGTCGCTGCCCCAGCGCTCCCGCGCCTGGCGCAGCATCGTCCGCGAGTAGTCCACAAGGAAGATCCTCTCGTAGCCACTGTACAGGTCGGCAAGGCGGCCAAAGCCCGCGCCGAGGTCGGCAAGGGCGTGGCCGCGTGCGGGCAAAAGCGCGCGCAGGGCGTGGCGCTCAGCCAAGTCCTCATAGCGGCGCTCCGCTGTCCAGAAGCGCTCGCGGTAGTCGCTGCCCTCGTAGTCACAGATGTCTGTCGGGGCGTGGTTGTGTTTCACGTGAAACACCTCACCTGCCGCGGGAGCGAACCACGGACACTAGCCACCAGAAACCGAAGAGCCCGGCCGCCAGGAAGGTGATCGCCCCCACTGGAATGCGCGTCCCTGTGATCGGCAACTGCCAGACGGCCGCCGCCTGGCCGGCGGAGAGCATGATAGCCGAACCCATCACCAGCCCTGCCACAACGACAGCAAACGAAAGCCGGTTGCCCACCTCCACGAGGCTGCGTCGCAGCTCAAGGAGCTGCCTGATGCTGATCGTGATGCCCAGCTCGCCTCTCTCCAGCTGCCCGAGCAGCAGCTCTCCGCGCAAGGGCAGGTCCTGCGCAAGGTGCCGGGCCTGTTCGGCAAAGGTTGCTGCCTCCAGCGCCAGCTCCCGCAGCCGCAGCCTCTCCCTGGCGAGGCTCTCCACGTAAGGCCGCACCTTCTCCACCAGGACGAACTCCGGGTCGAGCTGGCGCGCTACGCCATCGAGTATAATGAGCGTCTTGGCGAGCAGAGCCAGGTCGGGCGGGATGCGCACATTGTGCTCCCGCGCCGTGCCGAAAACCTCCGTGAACACCTCTCCCAGCGATACTTCCCGCAGCGCCAGCCCGTGGAAGCGGAGCAACAGCCGGCGCAGCGCCTGCGAGAGCGCAGCGATGCGCCCGTACTCCGTTACGGCGCCCATCTCCAGAAGGACCCTTGCGATCCCCTCCGGATCCTGGCGCACGAAGTGCAGGAGCATCTGGGCCAGGTGTTGCCGCGTGGAGGGCGTGAGGTAGCCCACGGTGCCGAAATCCACGAGAGCAATGCGGTCCCCTGCGACGAGGATATTGCCACGGTGTGGGTCGGCGTGGAAGAGGCCAATGCGGAAGATCATCTGCACGTAAAGCTCCACGCCCCGCTCCACCACAGTGCGCAGGTCGTACCCGGCAGCAAGAAGCGCCTCCTTATCGGTGAGCTTTATCCCCTCCACGAAGTCGGTCACGAGGACGCGGCTTGTGCAAAGGCCCTCGTGCACGCGCGGCACGAGGGCAAAGGGCACTTCCGCCAGCTCCCGCCGCAGCCTGGAGGCATTGCGGGCCTCCTGGCGGAAATCCAGCTCGCTGAGCAGGGCAAAAGCGAGCTCCTCCACGAGCTCTCCCGCGCGCCGCTCCCGCGCCAGGGCGAAGCGCCGCTCCAAGAACCGCACCTGGTCCCGCAGCAGGTCCAGATCGGCCTCCACCACCGCCGCGACACCGGGACGCTGCACTTTCACAGCGACCGGCGTTCCATCGAGGAGCACCGCACGGTGAACCTGAGCCAAGGAAGCGGCAGCGACCGGCTCTGGCTCAAACGAGCGGAAAAACTGTGCTGGCGGGCCGCCAAGCTCCGACCGCAAAACGGCCTCGATCGCAGCGAACGGCTCTGGGGGTGCCTGGTCGAGCAGCTTGGCGAGCTCCTCCAGGTATGCCGGCGGCAGGATATCGGCCCGCCCGCTCAGAATCTGGCCGATTTTAACGTAAGTTGGCCCCAGTTCCTGAAGCGTCTGACGGATCCGCTGCGGGATCGTGAGCTGCTGCACCTCAGGAGCCGCTTCCCTTCGGCGCAGCAAAAGGCGCACCAAGAGGAAGCGCGTGAGGCCAAGCTGCGCCACCAGGAAATCCAGCCCGTTGCGGATGAGAACTTGGGCGATTTCCCGCAACCGGCGAATTTCCCGCAGCCGCCGCTGCAGGGCGGGAAAGCCAACGCCGCGCGAACCGGATTCCTCCATGCGGCCGATTATAGCCAGGCTCCTCGCCACACCACAAGCCACCTGCCACAAAGAGCAGGCGGTGTTGCTCTCAAGGCGGCGCATTGCCAGGTGAGGATGCACCGACAAGCGCGCAGCGCCTGCCATCGAGAGACTCCTCAAGAGCCACGCCAACTGCTGACCAGCGCGCGCCTGCAAGGGCAACGGCGAGCGCTCGCGACGCGCCCTGGCTGGCCCTGCGGCGCTCGAGATTTCTCTCTTCCGTGCGCCCTGCCCCCTGGCACTCGCTTTTGGGTAGGCGACTGCCTCCTGAGCTGCCGCAGTGGCGGCCAAGGTGCGCTCGCAGCAGGAGATGCTCCGAGAACAGCTCAAGGTCGGCGTTCCAGGGGCCGAGCAAGAGCCACAGCTCGGCTTGAGCCCGGGCAGCCGGGTGCCAGCGTGCGCCTCCAAAGTTGAGTGCATGGGCCGCACAGGCCCCATTGGACCAAACGTGCGCGCAGAGTTACAATTTGCGGCCAGCCAGATGGAGACGGGACAGGAGTTCGAGCTGCAGCTCACGCAGGCCGCCCATGGAGGCGAGTGCATCGGCCGCCATGAGGGCAAAGTGGTTTTCGTGCCCTTCGGCATCCCGGGCGAAAGGGTGCGCGTGCGCCTGGTCGAGCAAAGGCGCAGCTATGCCCGCGCTGCCCTGCTCGAGGTGCTCGAGCCCTCCCCGCACAGGGTGCAGCCACCCTGCCCCTACTACGGGCAGTGCGGCGGCTGTCACTGGCAGCACGTCTCCTACCAGCACCAACTGGACATAAAGCTCGCCGTCGTCGCCGACCAGTTTCGGCGCCTCGCGCGCCTGGAGGAAGTGCCGCTGGAGGGGATTGTGCCTGCAGACGAGCCGTGGGCCTACCGCAACCACATCCAGCTGCACCCGGCTGGCGCCATGGCGGAGGGGGTGGTGCAGCTCGGGTTTGTGGCCCTGGACGGGCAGCGCGTCCTGCCGGTCACGGAGTGTCTCCTCGCGCACCCCCTTGTCTGGGAGCTCCACCAGGCGCTCGAGCTCAGCTTCGGGGCGCTCGAGCGGGTGAGCCTGCGCGCCGGCATCAACACCGGGGAGCAGCTCGTCCTCCTGGAGAGCAGCACAGAGGAACAGCCGCTCATCTGCCTGGATATGGAGGCCTCGCTCTGCCAGCTCACGCCTTCCGGCCGGCTGTACACGCTTGTGGGGCGCTCTCACTTGCACGAGCTGCTCAACGGGCGCCGTTACCGGATAAGTGCTCCTTCCTTTTTCCAGGTGAACACTCACCAGGCCGAAAAGCTCCTGGAGGTGGTCACTTCCTTTGCCGATATCGGCGCGGGGAAGTGTGTCCTTGACCTCTTTGCTGGCGTCGGCACCTTCAGCCTGGCTTTTGCCGAGCGCGGGGCGCGCGTCACGGCGGTTGAGCTCTCTCCGTGGGCTGCGCAGGACGCGCGCGCCAACCTGGCGGCTTATGGGAACGCGACCGTCCTCGAAGCGGACGCCACGGAGGCGCTGCGCTCTCTCCCCGGCACCTTTGAGGCCGTGGTCGTGGACCCGCCGCGCGCCGGCTGCGGGGAGGAGCTCTGCGGGCTGCTTGCGGCGCTCCGGCCGGCCAGGCTCGTCTACGTCTCCTGCGACCCGGCGACCCTGGCGCGGGATACAGCCTACCTCCTGCGCTCCGGGTTGGCCCTGGAGCGGCTCCTGGCACTGGACATGTTCCCCCAGACGGCCCACGTCGAGGTCGTGGCCCTTTTCTGTGCTGGGGCCGGGGCAAGCTGAGCTCGCGCTGCAGCCGTCCTATGGGGGTCAAGCGCTCTCTGCGCATCCTGATGGTGGCGCCGACGTCCTTCTTCGGCGACACGGGCTGTCACGTGCGCATTCTGGAGGAGGCGCGGGCCCTGCGCGCCGCCGGCCATGAGGTCGCCATCTGCACCTACCGCAAGGGCCGAGATATCGATGGCTTTCCCATATACCGGACCCTGCCTCTGCCGTGGCGGCAGCACTACGAGGTCGGCTCCTCGCGGCACAAGCTCGCCTACGACGCGCTGCTCCTGCCGCTCGTGCTGCAAAAGGCCCTTGCCCTGCGCCCGGACGTCATCCACGCTCACCTGCACGAGGGCGCCCTCATCGGCGCCATCGTCGGGCGGCTCCTGCGCACCCCCGTAGTCTTCGATTTCCAGGGCAGCCTCACGAGCGAGATGATCGACCACCGCTTTCTGAACCCAAACGGGCCCTGGTACCGCCCCCTGCTCTGGCTCGAGCACCGCATCGATAGGCTGCCCCAGGCGGTCATCACGAGCACGCAGAACGCCGCCAACTTGCTCACGGGCCGCTTCGGCCTGCACCCTGACCGCGTCACCGTCGTGCGCGACCGGGTGAACACGGCCGTCTTCCGGCCCGACGTCCTCTGCCCGGAGGAGAGAGCGGCGCTGCGGGCCCAGCTCGGCATCCCGCCGGAGGCGCTCGTCGTCGTCTACCTCGGGCTCCTGGCCGAGCACCAGGGCACGAGCATCCTCCTGCGTTCAGGGACTGCCGTGGTGGCTGAGGAGCCGCGCGCCTTCTTCCTCGTCATGGGCTACCCGGGCGTGAACGAATACCGCCAGTACGCCCATGGACTGGGCCTGGCGGGGCATGTGCTCTTCACGGGCCAGATGCCCTACGAGCAGGCGGCCCGCTACCTCGCCCTTGGAGACGTGGCGGTAGCGCCAAAGATCTCCCTCACCGAGGGGGCCGGCAAGATCCTCAACTACATGGCCATGGGCCTGCCGACCGTCGCCTTCGAGAGCGCTGTTAACCGCGAGTACCTGGGGGAGCTCGGCCTGTACGCTCCCCGCGCCGATGAGGCCTCCCTTGCGCAGACGCTCCTCTCAGCACTGCGGCGCCTGCCGGAGCTCGGCCCCCTGCGCCAGGCGCTGCGGGAGCGAGCCTGCACCCTCTTTGGGGCGGAGAGGACAGCTGCGGAGCTGGAGGCCGTGTACGGCAGGCTGCTGCGATCAAGCCTCAGCCGCCACTAGAGCTCAAGCTCCGCAAGGGCCAAGGCATCCTGGCCCCCCTCGAGGCGCAAGCGTGCCATGGTAGCGGGGTCGTAGAGCCCCACGACTATGCGGTAGCGCCCCGGCCTCAGGCCCTGGGGCAGGGAAAGACGGTGCTCGTCGGCGATGATCTCGCCTGCCACCCAGATTGTCGTCGGCAGCTCCCCCATCGCTGGTGGCCCATCGTGCTGGGAGGCGATGTTGCCCGCCTCATCTAGCAGGTGCACGAACACCGTGTAGCTTCTCTTCGCGCCCGTCTGCAGCGCTCTCCAGTACAGGCGCACCACAAGCTCCTTCTGCGCGCCCTGCCCGCAGCGCTCCAGCGCATAGCCCTCAAGCGCGGCCACGTCGCCAAAGCGCGCCCGCACTTGCCGCACGCCTGCCGGCAGCTGGTAGACATGCGGCCTATCGCGCACCCGCAGTGGCGTCGGGACCATGGCCGGCACGGGCCAGAAGCTCTGCCTGCCCCAAGGACTATGCAGCAGGACCTCTACCCAGAGCCATCTGCTGCCCAGCCCCGGCGGTGCCTGCAGGCTGTAGATGCCGCGCACGCACTCGCCCGCCGCCCACCAGGCCGTGGGGTACCCCGGGAAGAGCGGCTGAGGTTCCGTCTCAGCGACCGGGCCGCGCAGGTCCCAGAGCTGGAAGGAGACGAGATAATCGGCGGCAGGGGCGGCGTCCGCCTGCCAAAGGAGTTCCAGTGAGAATGGGTCACCGGGCCGCACGGCCTGCCCGGAGAGCCGGAAGGCGCGCAACCGCAGTGGACCCGCCTTTGGACGAAAGAGGTTGGGCCAGTCGCCTCTGGAAAGCTCACAAGCGCTGGCTGGCTCAGGAAGGCGCACCGGCCCCAGCCACAGCGGCTGCTCCGCCCCAGGCCAGCGCTGCCTGCCCTCGAGGGACAGGGCCACCTCGAGCCGGTAGGCGGCGGGCGGCAGCGCCGATGGCAGGCGGATAGGCACGGCCGCAAGGCCTTCGCGCACGAGGGGGATCGCCTCCTGAGGGTACCAGGAGACAAGTAGCGGCTCCTGGCCGGAGGCCAGGCTGAGCTCGCCCTCCAGCGGGAGGAGTCGCGCGCGCACCCACAACCCGGCAGGGATAGCGCCCGGCGACCGCCAGTGAAGGAAAAGAAGCGCCATCCCTTTGGCTCCCGGGGCTGCCCGCAGCGCCCAACCGCGCACCTCAACCGGCCAGCCCGGAGGCTCCTCGCACGGCGTGAGGAAGCCAAGCTCCGGCAGGGGCTCTTCCCGGCGCACAACCCGGATCAACTTGCCCCAGGGGACGAGAGCGTGGCTCTTCGGCAGCGCGGGAGCCCAGCCATGCAGGGGCCCTGCAAGGTAGAGCGGCCGCCCCTGCGCAAGCCACTCCTCCGCTAGGCCCTCATCCGGCGGGAAGAGCCCCAGCACGTCGGGCCGGAGCCCTTCTGCCTGCTGCAGGTACCACATGGGCGTGAGGTCGCCCCAGTGTGCAAGGAAAGCTGCTCCTTCCTCCACGGGGTAGGAAAGCACCTCCCGCCACCACGCACCTGGGTCGCCGCCTCGTTTTGCGGGCACCCATTCCCAGCGCACTGCGGCAAGTGCCAGCGCCGCTCCCAGCAAGCACAAGCTGGCCAGCCGATCCAGCTGCAGGCGCTCCGCCTGCAGCAACAGCCAGTCCACCCCCAGCCCGACCCATAGGGAAAAGACGGTGAAGGCCGGCAGGAGGTAGCCCTCCACCTTCCCCTGCCTTATGTAGGCGGTTGCCAGCAGGTCCAGCACCGCAAGCGCAAGCGTGCAGAGGAAAAAGAGCGGCCACCGGCGCACCAGGCGTGCGGAACCCACTAGAGCTAGGGGCAGGAGAGCAAGCGGCCACTGGGCAAGCCACGTCGCGGCAAAGAACGGCCACTGCTCGCAGAGCGCCTGCAGTGCCGGCCAGCCGAACCCGGCAGCGTACCCTCCGAGCCCGGCGATGTAAGAGCGCACCGCTGTCCAGTCGAGCTCTGGGCTGTACCAGACGAAGGCAAGTCCGCGCCAGATGGCCTCTGAACGGCCGAGGGTCAGAGGGTACTTGGCCAGGGCCTGCCAGCGCCAGGGGACATAGGCGTAGAGGGAGAGCACAGCAAGCCAAAGAAGCGTCACGGCGGCCAAAACCGGCTGCCAGCGGCGGCGGCGCGCGCAGGAGAGGGCAAGATAAGCCAGCAGGCAGGGTGCCCAGAGAGCAAAGAAAGGGTGCGTCGAAAGCCCCAGCCCGACAAGGAGCCCACACCAGGCCCCAGCCCGCGTGCTGCCAGTTTGCGCAAGCTGCAAGGCAACCAGAAGCGAAGCGCACAGAAGGAGCCCCGCCAGGCCAAAGCGCTCGGCGGCAGTGGCATAGAGCCAGAAGAATGGCTGAAAGGCAAAGAGCAGCCCGCCCGCTGCCGCTGCAGCGGCCCTTGCGCCCAGTGCCTGCAACAGCCAGGCAAAGAGCGCGCTCGCCAGGGCAGCAGCCACTGCTGAAAAGAGGTTCATGCGCAGGGCCAGGCTCCCCAAGGGGAGCCTGGACCACAGCCAGCCCAGAAGCATGTAGAGCGGGAAGCCGTTTGGGTGCGGCAGCCCGAGCCTGGCGGGCAGATACTGGAACTCAGCGAAGTCGTGGCCGAGCTGCCCCGGCGCTAACGTGCAAAGGTAGGTGGCAAAGGCCACGCACCCGCAGGCCACAGGCGCCTGCAGGAGCGGGCGCAAAGCCCGCAAGAGCTCTCCCAGGCAACAGCGCAAAGCCCGGCAGCACATCCTCTCCAGCGCCGGGGAAAGTCTAGCCACGGGCGGCCACCCCAGCAAGCCGAGCAGCCCGGCGCCAATCGCACTTGGTCCCCGATGGCCTTGCCCTTACAATGGGTGGCAAGCGAGTTTCTTGGCGCTGGAGGTCAAACCTATGCCTGTCAAGCAATCCGTCTGCTACCCGATGGTCAAACCTGCCGATATGAGCCTGGACGATTTCTTCCGGGCTGTGAAGGAGATTGGCTTCCCGGCTGTGGAGCTATGGAACCGCGGCGACGATTTCGAGGAAGTGATGGAGCTTGCGCGCAAGCACGGCCTGACGGTGGCCATCATGAGCGGGCACGCTAGCCTCCCCGACGGGCTGAACAAGCGCAGCAACCACGAGCGCATCGAGCACGAGCTCAAGGAATCCATCGATATCGCGGCGAAGTACGGCATACCTGGGCTCATCTGCTTCAGCGGCAACCGCCAGCCCTTCATGACCGAGCTTGAGGCCATTGAGGCCGTGGCGGACGGGCTGCGGCGCGTGGCTCCCTATGCCGAAAAGAAGGGGATCAACCTGTGCCTGGAGCTCCTCAACTCCAAGGTCGATCACCCCGGCTACCAGTGCGACCATACCGCCTGGGGAGTGGCAGTCTGCGAGCGCGTGAACAGCCCGCGCGTGAAGCTCCTCTACGATATTTACCACATGCAGATCATGGAAGGGGATATTATCCGCACCATTCGCGAGAACATTCGCTGGATAGGGCATTTCCACACGGCAGGTGTCCCTGGCCGGCGGGATATGGACGACACGCAGGAGCTCAACTACGCCGGCATATGCCGCGCCATCGCCGCCACTGGCTACGACCTCTACGTGGGCCACGAGTTCAAGCCAAAGGGGGATGTGATCGAGGCGCTGCGGGCCACGTTCCAGCTCTGCAACGTGGGCTGAAGGAGGCGCGCAGGTGGCTTGGGTTGCTCGCAGCGAGGATGCCCCGGCGCAGGCAGCCGCGCCCGGGGTCACTATGCGCCTGCTCATCGGCCCGCAGCAGGGGGCGCCCTTTTTCAACATGCGGCTTTTTGCAGTCGAACCGGGCGCCAGCACGCCAAGGCACTCCCACTGGTGGGAGCATGAGGTGTACGTCCTGAGCGGCGAGGGGGTCCTGAGCTTTCCTGGCGGGGAGCTGCCCATTCGCGCCGGAGCTGTGGCCTTTGTGCCGGGTGGCGAAGAGCACGCTTTCCGCAACACGGGCGCGCAGCCGCTCTTGTTCCTCTGCCTTGTGCCGCAGGAGTGGCTGGAGGGGCAGCGCCCTCCTCATCAGGCGGGCGCGCAAGGCTGCAGGGAGGGCTAACCCCGCGGGCTCACACACCAGGAAAGGCGGCAGGGCGGCTTGGCAGGAGCGCCGAATCCTCCGAGCACCGCACCTGCCGCCGGGGTGCATCGGGAACGGCAGGTTTCGCCCCCGGCAAGCCCGCTGGCGGCCAGTGTGGGAGCTGGGCCCAGCCGCTCTAGCGGGGGCGAGCGGTGGCAGGCACAAGCTGCAGCGGGACCCCGGCGAGAAGGAAGTAGACCTCGTCGGCCTGCTGGGCGAGCCTCTGGTTGGCGCGCCCCTGCAGATCCCGGAACAGGCGGCCAAGTGGCGTGGGCGGCACGACGCCCATGCCCACCTCGTTGCTCACGACAATGATCGTGGCCGGCAGCTCCTGGCGCAGCGCAAGCAGTGCCCCAATTTCCTCCTCGATGGCTTCCTCTGCCCCGGCCGCATCCTCACCGGCAGCGATCAGGATGTTGCTGATGAGGAGCGTGAGGCAATCCAGGAGGACAACCTGAGCGAGGGCACCGGCCTCCCGGATGGCTGCTGCCGCCCGGAGCGGCGCCTCCAGGGTGCGCCACTCAGCTGGGCGATAGAGCCTGTGGGCGCGGATGCGCGCTGCCATTTCCTCGTCGCTTGCCTGTGCTGTGGCCACGAAGAGGACCGCGGAACCACCGCGCTCCTCGGCCAGTTGCTGGGCAAAGCGGCTCTTGCCGCTGCGCGCTCCGCCAAGGACGAGCACAAGCCTGCCCAACCTCAGCCCCCTACCAGCGGCTCTCGCACTTCTCAAAGCAGGGGATGCAGTAGGGCTGCCCGCCGAGAAGCCTCGCCCTTGTCTCCATCACCGGCTCGCCGCACTCGCTGCAGACGAGCGAACGGCGAATGGCCGCCGGCGCCGGCACAGGCAGCTGCACCTCCTGTACCCGGAAAAGCTGCTCCTCCGGCAGCTGCAGGATGTAGAGAACGCGCTTGCGGTTCAGCTCCTCCAGTTGCGCCCTTTCCTCGGCAGTAGCCATGCCTGCCTCCAGCTTGGCGCGCAGCTCAGCATACTCGGCATCGCCCTCTGGGCGCGGCCGCGGAACGCTCGCGATGCGCAGCCCTCTGCCGTCGGCGCGCCGTATGAAGGTGTAGGCCGTCTTGCCATAGTCGCGGAAAAGGAGGTTGCCCTTGCCAAAGGTGCAGCCGGTGAGGGCCTGCACCGCATCCACGGAGCAGTTATCGCACTCGGCGATAGCCACCAGTTCCTCATCTGCAGCGGGGCCGCCGAGCTCTCGCAGGGCGATGCGCGCAACGCGCACGCCTATGGCCAGGCCAGGGCAAAGGTGCCCATGGAAGGCGACGGCACGGCTCAAATCAGCACTTGCCAGCTCGTCCACGCTAGGCCTCCACTTGCTGCCCAAGTGTCCACTAGACCATACCAGCCCGCATGTGCGGCCGCAAGCTGCACGCCCTGGTTGGAGCCCACGCGCCGTTTGCGCGCCGGCAGCGTTTTTGCTTTTTGCCTGCCGCTGGGTAATATGCTGGTTGGCTACGCTTGCTGAACCTAGTTGCCAAAGGGTTATCTTTCGATCAGGAGGCATCGCCATGAGAGTCGCCAAGTGCCCGGAGTGTGGCGCGCCCGTTCGCGTCCCGAACAGTGTGGAGGTGGGCGATCAGGTCACGTGCCGCTCCTGCGGTGAGGAGTTGGAAGTCATAGATACCGACCCGCTCACGCTGGACTACCTGAGTGACTTCGACGAGTTCGATGAAGAAGAGGAAGAGGAGGAGTTCGAGGACGAGTTCGACGAAGACGAGGATTGGGACGAGTTCGACGAAGACGAAGATGAGGACACCTTCTGAGGCCTGATTCCCCGGCGCTCAGAGGCATCTGTCCATCTAGCTTGATGGCCAGGGCGGGGCAAACAAACCCCGCCCTGGAGCTTTCCGCGGCTAGCCGAGCGTCACAGGCCTACCGCTCTCGGCTGAGCGCACAATGGCTGAGACGACCTGCGTCTGGCGCCAGCCGTCGAGGTGCGTTGGCAGCGGGCCAAGCAGTGGCGCGCTTGCTGCCACCGTGCTCGCCGCCTTTATGGCCTCGATTATGTAGCCGACAAGAGCAGTGGGAGAGGCAGCACAGGGGCCCCGGTACTCAAGGCAGGGCCGCAACTGCCCCTCGCCAGCTGCAAGCTCGCCGGTGCTGGGCTGCGACCACATGAACATGGCTGCGACGCTCGCTCCAGCCTTGACGAGCGCTTCCTGGTGCGCAAGGAGCTCAGCCATCCCCACCTTTGGCGAGAGGTTCGCCCGCCAGCCAGCCTGCACTCCGAAGGCTGGCAGCTTGTTATAGATCAGGGTCCCTTCCGCGCCGGAGAAGCAGAGGTAGAACTCCACCAGTTCGTCGATGTGCTTGGTCCACTCCGCCTTGATGCGCACCTTGAGCCCGGTGTCGAAGGTAAGGTAGGCATCGTAGAGGTCGGGCGTGTAGCCGAGGATCTCCTTCTGAGAGATGGCGTACACTTCCTGCACCTCGGCAGGGCTGAAGTACCAGCGCAAAAGGTCCACGACGTGGCTGAGCAGGAAGTGGGCGGTGGAGGAGCCGGCAGCCCACTCCCTGCTGCGCGCACCCCACATCCGGGTTGGGACGCTGATGTTGTCATCGACCCGGGCCTCCCCGTAGACGACGGGGCCGAGAAGCCCGCGCTGGATGCAATAGCGCGTGGCCATGTCCATGGGGGCAGCGCGGTTGGCGAAGTTCACAAAGAGCCGCGCGCCGCGCCTCTCCACAGCGTTGCAGATGGCCTCCGCATCCTCCAGGGTGGTGGCAAGCGGCTTCTCCAGAAGCACGTTCGGCACGCCAGCCTCAAGGGCGGCAACAGTCGGCTCCCGGTGGAGCGGGTCGGGCGTGGCGACGACGACGAGATCCAGCCGCTCTTGCCGCAGCATTTCGTGGTAATCGGTGTAGGGCTTTGCCTGCGCCTGCGCAGCCGAGGCCTGAGCCACCTCGGCGCGCACGTCGGCAACAGCCACCACCTCGGTATCCGGCCGCGCACAGAGGCACTGCACGTGCTTGCTGCCCAGGATGCCGAGGCCGATCACCCCGCAACGCAGCTTCTCGCTCATAAGAGCCTCCTTACTCAGCAGAGATCGAGCTTAGCCCTGCCCAAGCCTGCCGGCAAGACAAAAAGCCCCGAAAAGGGGCCAAAAACCAACCCCGCGCGAGCGCAGGCACTCGCGCGCGGGCCCTTCGGTGCTAAAGGCCGGCTTGCCCGTGTGCCTGGCGCCCTACGGCCACACGCCAGTCACGAGGAGCACAATGAAGAGCAGGAGGGCCAGCAAGATGGGCGTGAGGATGGTGCTCACGATCACCCAGCCCAGGGCAAAGCCGGCTCCGAGTTGAAAAGCCTTGCCAAAGCTCAGTTCGCTCAGCTCGCGGCCCAAACCATGGTCGGACACGATTCGCCTCCTTGATTGCTGTATGAGAGACGAGGCCACCTGCAGGCAGCCTTCGCCCTTTGCCCTCCCGATGTGTGCCCTCTATAGCAGAACTGCATGCACCTGTAAAGCGCGGCCCCTTGGCCGCCCGGGGCGCAGAGGCCAGCCAGAGCCTGCCCTAAGTATGCGCATTGGGCGCACGCCGATCAAGTGCGTCGCCCCCTCCGCGCGCAAGCAAGCTTCTGCCCCTCCAGGTACTAAGAAGTACAGGAGCAAAGAAGCAACGGCTGGCGGAAAAGTTGCAGATGCCGGGCAATGATGTTGACAGCTTCGCTCAACGGGTGTATACCATAACAAGAAAGTGGAAGGCTTGCTCTCAAATTGCGCCAGCGTGAGCTTCGGTCATTGTGGCAGGGATAGCCAGGCGCCGGGGCACCCTGCTGGCGGGGTACCTCAATAGGCCAAGCCGCATTCTAGGCGCTGCCAGCGCGCCTTGGTTACCCGTGCCCAGTGCATCTTCGCAAAGGAGGTAGGAAATGTTGACCAAGGAAGCGTTGCTGAAGCGGCTTTCTGATGGCACCCTTACCTTCACCTCGACAGTTGTCGAGCAAGCCCTGCAAAGCGATACGTTGCGGCCCCTTGTCATGCGAGAGCTCGAGAAGCGCCTCGTGGCCGAAGTGCGCGCCAAAGCGGACCCCAAGCGGCCACCCCAGGTGCTGGAGGACAAGGTGGACATGGTGCGTGCTCTGATCCACTCCGTGGACCGCGCTCTGGAGCGGCGCCTGATCTCGGGGCCGGTGTTGCGCCGGCTGCTTGCTTCATTCTTGGGCAGCGCCGTGCTCCTGCAGGATGACAAGGCCAAGCGCGCCCGCCAGGCCTTCATGCAGCGGCACAACGGCCGGAAGCCCCCCACGACCATGGTCATCAGCCCCACGAAGGCCTGCAACCTGAACTGCATCGGTTGTTATGCCAACTCCGGGCCGGAGGTGGAACAGCTGGATTGGGATGTCTTCGACCGCATCATCACTGAGGCCAAGGAATTATGGGGAATGCGCTTCATCACCATATCCGGGGGGGAGCCATTTGTCTACCGCTCCCAAGGCAAGGACCTTCTGGACGCTATGGCCAAGCACGAGGATTGCTTCTTCCAGGTGTACACTAACGGCACCTTGATTGACGAGGCCATGGCCGAGCGGTTTGCCCGGCTCGGCAACATCTTCCCTGCCATCTCCGTGGAGGGCCTGCGCGAGCGCACCGACCAGCGGCGCGGCCAGGGGGTCTTCGACGAGATCCTCAAGGCCATGGCCAACTTGCGCCGGGTGGGCGTGCCCTTCGGGATCTCCATCACCGCAACGCGGCTCAACGCCGATGAGATACTTTCGGAAGAGTTTCTCGACTTCTTCTTCGCCCAGCAGGGCGCGCTCATGGGCTGGATCTTCCAGTACATGCCGATCGGCCGCAGCTTCACGCTCGAGCTCATGGTGACTCCGGAGCAGCGCCTGCGCCTCTGGCGCCGCACCTGGCAGGTGGTGCGCGAGCGCAAGATCATGATCGCCGACTTCTGGAACTGCGGCACGACAAGCGACGGCTGCATTGCGGCGGGGCGCAGCAGTGGCTACTTCTACATCGACTGGAACGGCAAGATCATGCCCTGCGTGTTCGTGCCCTACGCGGCCGGCAACATCCACGAGATCTACCGGCGGGGTGGCACGCTCGAGGACATCTACAACCTGCCCTACCTCAAGGCGATCAGGGATTGGCAGGACGAGTACGGCTTCGCAAGCGGCACACCCCAGGATACGGGCAACTGGCTCATCCCTTGCTCCCTGCGCGACCATTATGAGAACGGCCGCCGGCTGATCGACACCTACCGGCCGGAGCCAGAGGATGA
>JAPWUW010000277.1 GCA_028275325.1 Anaerolineae bacterium
CGCGCAAGGCTGCCTCCACCATCTGCCGCTCGGTGCCGGGCGCCGCCTTGGCGGAACGGGCAAGCTCTGTCTCGTAACTGCCCTCGGCAAGGGCTCTGTCAGTCGGGCAGTAACCCACGTAGTCATTGGCGAGCTCGACGACCATGGTTGGCCGGAACGGAGACCGGGCCTTGATTTGTAGCCCGTACTCCACGAAGATCTCCCCTGGAAGCCCGACGATGCCCAGCTTGCCGATGCGCATCCCCATCACGGGTGTGGGGCGCTCGAGGGGCTCCTGCGCCACAAGCAGGAGCTCGCGAGCGTAAATGAGCCGGCGGAACTCCTCTGGCTCCGCGTCGGGGCTAGCATTGGCGAGCTTGTGCTCATTTTCTTGCAGCAAGAGCCTCGCCGATTCCAGCTGCTCTGGCGTTGGCATGCGCCTGCGGAAGGGAATCACCTCCGTGACGACCGAGAGCGCTGGCGCACGGTCGTACTCGAAGCCACGCAGCCCTTGCCAAGCCGCGTAAGCGACGCCTGCCAGCACATTGCCGACACGTTCCGCCTGGAAAAAGGGGTGCGGCATCTCTGGCTCCGGGCGGGAAAAGTCACAGTTGTTGATGTCGCCACAACAGCCGTTTGCCATGATGGCCACAAACTCCCGCCCGGCAAGCCTCTGCAGCGCGCGGTCGAAGTAGCCGAAGTAATCCGCAGAAATCGAGAGGGGGTATGGCCCGCCCACATAGTGCAAGGCGTAGTTCGCAAGGAGCGCAATTGGCTGCCGTTCCAGGTCCCGCACGGCAAGCACTACCACCTCAGGGTCAGTGGGGCCTGCAGGTTCGAGCGCGTCGGGGTTCTCGTAGCCCGGATTCATGCGCACGCTGCCATCTCTCATGCGCCAGCGGCGGTTGAAACACTCCCCCGGGCAAGTTGAGGTCGCCACTCCCAGCTCGGCCTCAACAAGGCGGTTCTGGGCCAGCTTCACTGCATCGCCGACACGCTCCATTGCGTTTTCCACAAAGGCTTCGTCGCGCGGCGTGCCAAGGGCCGGCACAGATGCTGGGCCGAAATGCGTGTGTGTGCAGGCAACCAGGATGTGGTCGGGTGGGATGCCGGTAAGCCGCGAGGCTCGCTCTTTGGCTATCTCTGCGTCTTCTTTGTAGAGAGCAATCAGGTCGCAAACGACGATGGCCAGGCTCTCCTCGCCATTATCCAGAACAAGCGCTTTGGCGTATAGGTCGTCGTGCACGTCCTGGGCGATCCGGTCCGAAAAGTAGCCACAAATGTGACAGCCCAGGGTAGGGGTGATACAGCTGCGCGCTGCCCCAGCCAGCAGTCTCTTCATGCGGTTGGCTCCTTCTCTGCGATGCGCACCCGCTTGCACACGCGCGCCATTCTACGCCACATCGCTGCTTGCGCAAGCCAAGCGCGCTGGAGGCCGCCGGCCGGCGCATCGCTCGGACCAGCCTGTGGGCACACTGAGAGCTTCTGCTTTCAGCAGCACAGGTGCCCTCGCGAAGGCCTCACTCTGTCACAGGAACCGCTCGAAACGCTCTTTCTTCACCTTGCAGATTGGGCACACTTCTGGCGGCTGTTCTCGAGCACACAGGTAGCCACATACCCGGCAGCGCCAAACGGGGTAGGCAAGGCCTGAGAACGATGGCTTCACTGCCCCTCGCTCAGCTCTCCTTTCTGGCGGCGGGCGCCGCTCCGGGATCGAAACGGCCGGTTGCTGCCCAGCCACAACCGCCGCCGAGACGTACAGGCCGCAGTAACAGTTGCCGTACTCGGCCAAGTCCGGATCCCGGTAGTCGCAGGGGCAGATGATGTCCAGGTCTTCCGCCTTGTTGCCTGAGGCCAGCCGACACGGGCAGGCTTGATAGCCGTAACGCCTCTCGTTTACCAGCAGGCCGTGAAGCAGCTCCTTCGTGAAAGCTTCGTCCGGGTTCAAGTGGTAACCGGCGGCGCCCTGTTCGCGCTGCAATTTCTCGTACAGGGCATCGACTTCCGCTGGGCTGATGCTCGCCTCAGGCATTTTGAGCCAACGCCTCCCGTATGCGCTTCTCATCGAAGCCAACGATCGCCTGGCTGTCGTTGATCACGAGCACTGGAAAAGACCTTGCCGGGTTCCAGCGCGACACGGCCTGCAGGACTTCCGCCCGGTCCGCCCCCGACAACAGGTCGACGTCGATGTACGAATACTCGACGCCAAGCTCCTCGAGCAATCGCTTCGTCTTGCGGCACCAAACACAGGTGCTCAGCGCATAAAGGAACACATCGCCCACCTTCTTGCCAGGGACGGTTGCATGCTGCACTGCCATTGCTCCCCCTCGCGCCCAGGCGCCAAATGAATGATAGCAAGCTACTCAATTGTACTATGGCCGCCGGATCTGGGCCAGTTGGGCAGCGGCCGTTGTGGGCGCCTGGTGTGGCTGATGCCCCCAACGGAATCGCCGCCATGCCCAGGACGCGCGCATGTTGCTCGTGCTGACGGCCGGCCGACCGCACATGCGCAGCCTACTAGTTGGCATCTCGCTGCGCTCGGCTCTCCTCGAGGACGCGCAGCTTCAGAGCTTTAAGCCTCTTCATGGCATCGTTAGCTCCGCGGCCAAAGTAGTCGTGTAGCCGTACGTACTCCGCGTAGAGCTCGTTGTAGATCGCGTGGGCACGGGGGTCCGGCCGGTAGCGAACAGCCTGAAGGTAGGCCATGTGTGCGGCTGCCTCTTGGATGGTGGCGTAGCCACCCGCCGCCTTCCCCGCTGCGACGGCTCCGTGCATGGCGCTGCCGAGAGCTGCCGCTTGCTCGCTCGCCGCGACTTTCAGCTCACGCCCGAGAACATCGGCGTAGATCTGCATCAGCAACTTGTTGCGATTGGGCAAGCCGCCACAGGTTACTATGTCATCGATGCGCACGCCGCTTTTTTCAAAAGTCTCGATGATGAGCCTTGTGCCGAAGGCGGTAGCCTCTATAAGCGCCCGGTAGATCTCCTCTGGCTTCGTGGCCAGAGTGGCGCCTAGAAGCATGCCGGTGAGGTCGACATCCACGAGTATGGAGCGATTGCCGTTCCACCAATCCAGTGCAAGCAGTCCGCTCTCTCCTGGCCGCAAGGCGGCTGCCTTCTGCTCCAGGAGCTGGTGCAGGTTGAGGCCCTTGCTCCTGGCCTCAGAGGCATAAGCTTCGGGAACGCAGTTTTCCACAAACCACGCAAAGTGATCCCCAACACAGGATTGGCCCGCCTCATATCCAAAGTAACCGGGAAGTATGCCGTCCTCAACGACCCCGCACATGCCCTCGACGATGTGAAATTCAGTGTCGCAGACCATGTGGCAGGTTGAAGTGCCCATGATCATGACCATGCGGTGGGGCTCAACGACTGTTGCGGCCGGCACGGAAACGTGCGCATCGACGTTCCCGACGGCCACGGCTGTCCCCTGGCACAGGCCTGTCAATTCGGCGGCGTAGGAGGTGAGCTCACCCGCTCGGGCACCTAGCGGGTAGATGTCGCGTGACATCTTCTCATCTACGATATTTCGCATGCGCGGGTGTACAGCTGCGAAGTACTCCTCGCTGGGGAACCCAGTTCGTTTGCTCCAGATGGCCTTGTAGCCAGCTGTGCAGGCATTGCGCTTCTCCTGCCCTGTGAGGAGCAACACGATCCAATCAGCCGCCTCGATGAACTTGTGTGCTCTCTCGTAGATGTGAGGGGCCTCATTGAGAATCTGCAGACACTTCGGGAAAAACCACTCTGAGGAGATCTTGCCGCCATAGCGAGCCAGGAACTCCTCACCACGCCGCCTGGCGACCTCATTGATCCAGTCGGCCTCAGGCTGGGCCGCATGGTGCTTCCAAAGCTTCACCCAAGCATGGGGCTCGGCCTGGAACTCCTCCTTCAGGCAGAGCGGCGTGCCGCGTTCGTCGATGGGCATCATCGTGCAGGCGGTGAAATCGATCCCTATGCCGATTACATCTTGTGCGGCCACAC
>JAPWUW010000030.1 GCA_028275325.1 Anaerolineae bacterium
GCCGCCGAATGGCTGAAGCGGCGGCAGGCCGTGCTCGCCGCGCTGCAAGAGGCTCTGGGGCCATTTGAGCTGGGCCTAGGCGCACGGGCGCTCAGTGCTGAGGTCGTCAGCCGGCACGAACGGGAGCACTACCGCATTGAGAACGTCCTTTTCGAGGCGGGGGAGGGCTGGCAGGTGAACGCGAGCCTGGTCCTGCCCAAGGGGGATGGGCCGTTCCCAGCGGTGGTCCAGCCTTGCGGCCACAGTGCCAAGTGGTCCCGCCACTACCAGGTGCCGGCGCAGGTGCTTGCCCGCTGCGGCTACGCCTGCATCCTCTTCGATGCGCCCTGGTTCGGGGAGAAGGCGGCGCTCAACGATCACTACCGGAATGGCTACCCGTGTTACCTTGTCGGCATCTGGCCGGAGCGCTTCTTCGTGCTCGATGCGCTGCGGGCGGTGGATTACCTTGCCACCCGCGCGGATATCGACATGAGCCGTGGTGTGGGCATGACGGGCGTTTCGGGTGGCGGGTTCACGACGATGATCGCAGGGCTCCTCGACGAGCGCATAGCCTGCGTGGCGCCCGCCTGCTTCTCGGCTAGCCTCAAGGGGCTCACGATCGCCGATTTTTACTCGCCGGATGCGGAGACAGTCGCGCCCGGCCACATTGGCCTTGGCTTCGACTACATCGACTGGTGGGCGGCGATGGCTCCGAAGCCTTGCCTGCTCATGGGCGGCTCTCTCGACGAGGTGTTCACAGAGGAGAGGGTGCGCGAAGTGGCCGCAGAGATGGCGCGCATCTACACGCTCCTTGGCTTCCCGGAGAGGTTCCGGCTCTTCATGGATCGCTCCGGGCACACCTACACCTTCAACATGGCGCTTGAATGCGTGCGCTTCCTAGACTGCTGGCTGGGCGGAGGGCAGGCGCGCGAGCTCAGGCTGCGCCCGGAGGAGATCGAGCCAGAGCCGCCGGAGGCCTTGCGCTGCTACCCGGACGTGCGGGCCAACATGTTCTCGCTCGCGCGCTCAAGGGCGCAGAAGCTCGCGCGCAGCCGCGGCCGTGCGGCGGCAGACGTTGTGGCCAAGCTCCTCGGCCTGAGTGGCCGCACGCTCGCGGCCCCACAGGCGCGCGTCCTGGAGATCTCGCAGCGCTGGCAACACGCGTTGGAGAAGCTGGTGGTGGAAAGTGAGCCGGGGATCCCGGTGCCGGGGCTCCTGCTGCGCCGCTTGCTGCCAGGCTCTCCAGCTCCTGCCTTGCTGTACCTGGATGAGGCGGGCAAGTGGCACGCGCTGCGCCGCGGCGGCTTCCTTGCTCGTGCGGCTGGTTTCCTGGAGGAGAGCCGGATCCCTGGCGAGGCCATAGTGCTCTCGGCCGACGTGCGCGGCTTTGGGGAGCTCTTGCCACAGCCGAGCGAGTACGACCTTGCGCCCTGGTGCGACGTGCAGTGCACCGTTGCCGGGCTTGGCATTGGGCTGGGGGAGCCTCTTCTGGGGATGCAGGTGCGGGACGCTCTGGCCTGCCTGCAGTACTTGCGCTCTCGCGAGGATGTGCGAGGCGACTGCATCCTCGTCGGCGGTAGGGGCAGCGGCGCTGTCGTGGCGCTGCATGCGGCGTTCCTCGCGCGTTGGCAGGGGGTTGAGGTTGCCGGTGTGCTCTGCCGGGGGATGCCCGTTTGCCTGGCAGAGCTTGTCAGGGAGTTCCCGCAGGAGTGGGGCTATGGCCTTGTCATCCCGAGCGCCCTTGCCCATTACGACCTGCCGGAGCTTGCCCAGGCACTCGCGCCCATTCCCATCGCCGTGGTGAACCCGCTGGATGCGCGTCGACGGCCGGTTGCGGCAGAGGTGGCCGCGGCCCTTTATGGCCTGCGCGGTGGGCAGCCGCACCTCGCGCTTGTCTGCGGCCTTGAGGAGAGGGAAGAGGAAGAGTGGGCCTTGAGGTGGCTTGCCGGCGTCGTGGGGCAGGCATGAGGCGACCAGGCCTCAGGGCGCTCATCGGCAGCAGCCTGGCGCGGCGTGGTCCTGCAGTGGCTTGAGGAGGTAGGGTAGATGCAGCGCAGCTTTCTGGAAATGAATCTGGCAATATTCCGCGGTGAGGATCCTGGGGGCGTGCTCTGGCAGCCGCGGCTTGAGTTCTGGTACGCGGTGAACAAAAAGCGCGGCACTCTCCCGCCAGAGTACCGGGAGGCCAGCCTGCTCGATCTGTACGATGATTGTCATGCTTCGGTGCGCTACTTCACCAACCCGCTGCGCATCCGCCGCCATCGCGTCCGGGTGCGCGAGGAGTGGGTGGCGAGCAACCGCCTGGCCCGCTACTACGAGACGCCCCTGGGCACGCTGCGCGAAGTGGTGCACTACGATGAGTGGGGCCTGAGTGGCTACCACGACGAATACAAGGTGAAGGAAGCTCAGGACCTGCGCATCCTGGAGTACATCCTGCAGGATGAGGAGTGGTACTGGGATGACGAGGCATATCAGGCCGACCTGGAGCGGGTTGGGGAGCGGGGCGCGCCCCAGTTCTACTTCCGCCGCTCTCCCCTGCAGGGCCTTTTCATCGAGCATGTGGGCTTCGAGAGGACCATCTACATGTTGCACGATCGCCCGGAGGAAGTGCGCCATTACATACAGGTGGCCAGCAAGGAAGACGACCGGCTGTACGACCTTCTGTGCCGTTGCCCTGCGCCGATCCTCAACCTCGGGGAGAACATCGATGCCCACATGGACCCACCTCCAATCTGGAACAACTGGCTTGTCCCCTATTATCGGGAGCGTGTCCAGCAACTGCACCAGGCCGGCAAGTATGTGCACATCCACGTGGATGGAGCGATGCGGCCTCTCCTGCCGCACCTGCGGGCTTGCCCGTGGGATGGCATTGAGGCAGCAACGCCACAGCCGCAGGGAGATGTCACCATCGAGGAGATAAAGGAAGCCCTTGGGGACCTTGTGCTGCTCGATGGCATCCCAGCAGTCTACTTCCTGCCCACGTACCCCGAAGAGGTCCTGCGCCAGTGCGCCGAGCGGCTTGTCGAGCTATTCTACCCGCGCCTGGTTCTTGGCATCTCCGATGAGATCCCGCCCGACGGCAAGATCGAGCGGGTAAAGATGGTGGGCGAGCTCGTTCAGAGCCTGCGCTGAAGCCCGGGCACTGGTTGTTAGCTTGGTGCGGGTGTAGGGGGCTCAGCCGCCGTCGGGGGCGGGCCGCCGGCTGCGGTTGAAGGGGCGTGGGCTCGGCGTTACAATGGCGGCGGAGGTATGATTTATGGCCAAGGTCGTGCGCGAGACCACTTACTTCGATTGTGCAGGGCCAAACAACACGCAGCAGACGCTGGCGCTGGCCAGGGAAAGGGCCCAGGCGCTGGGCTTGCGCAGCGTCGTGGTGGCGACGACAACAGGGGAGACGGGCCTGGCTGCAGCAAAGCTTTTCAAGGGTTTCAACGTCGTCGCTGTCACGCACTGCACCGGCTTCCGGCAGCCCAACCATCAGGAGCTCTCCCCGGAGATGGCCCAGGCGATCGCCGCCGAGGGTGGGCGCATACTCACCTGCCAGCACGCTTTTGGCGGCATTGGGAGGGCCGTGCGCATGAAGCTGGGCACCTATGAGCTGGAGGAGATCGTCGCCTACACCCTGCGCATATTCGGCGAGGGGCTCAAGGTGGCGGTGGAGATAACGCTCATGGCGGCGGATGCTGGCCTGGTGCACAGCGGCGAGGACGTGGTGGCCATCGCTGGAACTGGCCGCGGGGCCGATACAGCTGTCGTCCTGCAGGCGGCAAACGCCATGCGCTTCTTCGACCTGCAGGTGCGCGAGATAATCTGCATGCCCGGTGGCTGCCGCAAGCAGTAGGGCTTGCGCGGAGGGGGCTGTGGCTCTCTTCTACCTGCCGACTCGCATTGTGACCGGGGATGGTTCCCTCGAGAGCCTCGGCGAGGTTGCAGCGCCGCTGGGGGAGAGGGCGGTGCTCTTCCATGGCCGCTCGGCCGCTGCCGCCGGCCACCTGGAGCAAGCTGTGACCTCGCTGCGCAGGGCCGGGGTGGCCGCAGAACCGCACCTGGTGGGCGGTGCCGAGCCGACGCTGGCTGCTGTGCAACAGGCCATCGAGCAGCTCGGCAGGTGCCAGGGCACTGTTGTCATCGGCCTGGGGGGTGGCAGCATCCTGGACCTGGCCAAAGCGGCAGCAGGGCTTGCGCCGCTTCCCGGTTCGCCACGGGAGTACTTTGCTGGCCGGCCTCTGGAAGGCCCTGGGCTGCCGTGGATCGCCATCCCAACGACAAGCGGCACGGGCGCTGAGGTGACGACCAACGCTGTCCTCATCGACGAGCGCACGGGGGCAAAGGGCAGCCTGCGCTCCGACAGCTGGTTTGCCAGGGCGGCAATCCTGGACCCACTGCTTACGATTTCCATGCCACCGAGCGTGACGGCGCAAAGCGGCGCGGATGCGCTCTGCCAGGCCTTGGAATCTTTTGTCTCCATTGGGGCGATGCCCGTGACGGATGCTCTCTGCCGGGAGGCGCTGCGGCTCCTCGGGCCAAATTTGCGCCGGGCGTATGAGGATGGCCAGGACTTAGCCGCGCGGCGTGCAATGCACTACGGCAGCCTCCTTGCCGGCATGGCGCTCACAAATGCGCGCCTCGGCGCGGTGCATGGCATCGCGCACCCACTTGGTGGCCACTACGGCTTGCCGCACGGGCTGATCTGCGGCTTGCTCTTGCCGTACGTGATGGAATGGAACCTGCCCGCCTGCGCGGCGCGCTATGCGGAGGCCGGCAAGCTAATGGGCTTGCTTCCGCCAGAGCCGCTGGAGGAAAAAGAAGCGGCAGCAGCAACTGTGGCTGCGGTGCGCGAGCTCTTGCAGAGCATCGGCATACCGCAGCGGCTGAGCGAGCTTGGCCTGCGCGAGCTCAATTACGAGCTCGTGAGCAGCGAGTCCATGTCCTCCAGCATGAAGCACAACCCGCGGCCGATGAGCGAGCACGATGTGGCCAATCTGCTGCAGCGTGCCCTGTAGCTCAGCGCGTGGGCTGGACAAGGACAGCGGGAGGCTCTTGCGGCGAGGGCTGCAAGCGCCGCGGCGCCCCGCACTGGCCAAAGATCCAAATTGCGCCAAGTATGATGAGGATCGCCCACGTCCACGGGCTCATGCGCCCCACTTGCTCTCGCCGCTTGGGGCGCTCGGGCTTTGAGGGCAATGGCTCATCGCACTTCCAGCACAGAGTGCGGCCCTCTGGGTTGTACGCACCGCAATTCGGGCATTCCACGCGCACACTCCTCGATCACAGCTGAGCGGGCAGGGATCCTTGCGCCTGAACGGGGGCCGTTGCCAGGGGCGAGACCGCACAAAGCTCTCCATCCGGCGCTCCCGCACCATTCTAGCGGCGCGCTTGAGCGGGCGCAATGAGAGGGCCGCGGGGGCAAATGGCCACTTTGGCCAGGTTGCGGCATGGCCACGGCCAGCTGCGCATCGGGCTCTGCTCGGCTACAATTGCGCCTGCCTTTGACATGTCGAAGCTCTTGCTCTAGGGGGGTGATCCGTGGGCGATCCAGTGCGCGTGGGGCTAATCGGCGTCGGCGGCATGGGCAGCGAGCACTTGCGCTGCCTCCTGCTCTTGCGCGAACTTGCGCAGGTGGTGGCAGTGGCAGATGTGGATCCCGCTGCCCGCGAGAGGGCCATGGCCAAGGTGGGGCCCGGGCTCAGCGCGTACGAGGATTACCGCGCTCTGCTCGGGAGGGACGACATCGAGGCCGTTTTCATAAGCGTGCCGGAGTACGCTCACAAGGAGGTGGCCCTTGCTGCCTTTTCTGCTGGCAAGGATGTTTTTCTCGAAAAGCCCATGGCCACGAACCTGCGCGATACGGATGAGATCATCCTCGCCGCAGAGCAATCGGGCCGGCTGCTGCAGATCGGGCTCGTCTACCGCTACTCTCGCTTTTTTCGCGGCATGAAGGAGTTGCTCAAGGTTCGAGGGGAGATCCCGCGCATCCTCATGATGTGGTGCAAGGAGCACCGCGTGAGCTTCCCTCCAAAGCGCTGGTACCATTTCCAGGAGACGACTGGTGGCGCCATTGTGGAGAAGGATTGCCATCACTTCGACATTTTCAACTGGATGATGGAGTGCCGCGCCAAGCGCGTCTGCGCGTTTGGCGGCCGTTCCGTGCTCGTGCCGGGGGGAGATTACCTCAGCCGCTGGCCGGGGCTTGAGCCACAGCTCATCGACTACGGCGATAACGTCGACCACGCTGAGATCATCCTGGAGTACGAGAATGGCTCGCTTGCTCACCTGAGCCTGTGCCTTTGCTTGCGCCCGACTGACCACTCGCTCGGTTTCCCGCTGGAGATTGGCGCCATCGGCTACAACGGCCGCACGATGCTCTCGGACGTCTCTCAGGGCTGGATCAAGTTCAAGGGCGGGCACACCGCTCTGGAGGAGACGCACGACATGCGCGACCGCTCCGATGCTGAGGCGAACGCGCACGCCGGCGGGATGCAGGAGCACGTGGAGTTCCTTCGGTGCGTGCGCACGCGGGAGCGGCCGTATGCGGATGGCATCGTGGGGCGGGAGTCGATGCTGCCGGCCTTCGCCGCGGAAAAGAGCATCAAGGAGGGCCGCATCGTCCACATCGAGGAAATCCTGGATGAGGGGCTGCTGCCGAGGCAACCCTACCGGGAGCCGCCTATGCCGGGCTAGAGAGCTCCTGCGAGGGAGCCTGGCGCCATAACGGGTTCCTTGCCGGGGGCGAGAGGGAGGGCGGCTTGGGCGCCTAGTGAGGGAGGGGCAGGCGCAAAGCGTCCTCGCCCGTTTCGAGCGGCAGCCTCTGCCCTGTGGAGGGCTCGTAGAGGCCGACGTGCAGTGTTGCCGGCCGTTGCCCCGGGGCGAGGAGGAGCCCGTGCCGATCCTCCACAAGCTCGCCGCGGTGCCACGTGCTCGTCGGGCGCTGCCAGAGCGCGGGCATACCGTCGTGCTGGGCAAGGAGAGCGGAAGTGTCGTCTCTTGCGTGGACAAACACCTTGAGATCTCCCTGCAGTGGGCGCTCGGCCCGCCAGAGCAGGCGCACGTAGAGCGCATTGCCCTCAAGAGCGACCTCAGCGCCCTCCAGGACCAGCCCGCCGGCAAAGCGGCACCCCTGCGCCAGCGGCTGCAGCGAGGAGGGGCGGCCGTAAAGGGCGAGCGTCCTTCCCCCGGCCGATGCGCGCAGAAGCTGGTAGCCCCAGCCGGCAAGCCACTGCTCGGCCGGGCTTGCCTCCAGGGTTGTCTCGCCCTGGAGGAGCCACAGCCTGCCATGGCGCTGCCCCAGCTCCTCAAGCAAGGCGAGCGGATCCGGGGCGCCATAGCGCCTCAGCCGGCCCTTGTAGCGGTCGGTGAGGGGCAGGCTGTCCCCTGGAATGGTGGTGATAAGGGCGTCCCCCGGCCGCTCGTTGCGCTCCACCGCGGCGAGGAGCTCGTCCAGCCCACCTGCCTGTGCCCTGTAGTAGCGCGGGAGGCAGAGTGCGGCGCTCGTCAGGGGCAGCACGAGCGCAAGCCACGCCCAAAGCGCCATGCCACCAGCCACAGCTCGCCAAATGGCGAGCGCGCCGAGAGCGCAGGCCGCAAGGAGCGCGCCTAGCGCCACCGGGTCGACCCTGCCGGGGAGCCCGTCCGCGCGCGCCCACGCCCAATCGAGGTTGTGGGGCTCAAGGTACCGCCACTGCGCAAGGAGCGGGGAGAGCGCTGGGCGAAAGAGCGTGGCGCGGTCAAAAAGCGGCCAGCCAGCGCGCAGGAGATCCTCCTGGTATAGGGCAAAATCCACCGCCGAGCCCAGGAACTGCGGCACGAAGCTCAAGCACGCAAGCAAGAGCAGGGTAGCGCGCCTGCTGCCGCCCCTCTGCCAGAGTGGGGCGAGGCAGAGCGCAAGGAGAGGCACTGTGGGGAGGAGGAAACGAGGCCCCCAGCAGTAGCCGCCATGCCACATGAACCACTTGCCATACAGAAGCAGGTGCAGGCTCACGAGCGCGCCAAAGACAAGTGCCACGGCCGGCTCCTGCCGCAGCAAAAGACGCCAGCCGGGGAGGGCAAGGGCCAGCACCGGCGCGTAGAGGAAGAGGCCACGCCCCGGGCTCACCAACAGCCCCAGAACCCCCTCCAGCCAGTTGCCAGAAAAGCTCTCCTCGGCCAGGTAGCCGCTATTCCAGGGGCTGCCATAGCGCAGCCAATTGATCAAGCCCATGCTCACGAGCCACGGCAAAAGGCCCCCGATGTAGCAAGCAGCGGCCAGCACCTGCCGCCGGGAGAAGGAGCGCTTGCTGAGCGGCCAGAGCGCTGCAAGCAGGAGGACAGCTGCCGCGACCAAGCTTGGGCTGCGGGTGAGGGCGGCCGCGCCCACAGCGCAGCCGCAGAGGGCGGCCGATGCCCGGGAGCCCTGCTTGTGCCAACGAAGCCACGCCCAGCAGGCAAGGAGCAGGAAGAGCCCGGCCAGCGGGTCGCTGAAGAAGTACTTGCTGTAGGGCAGAGCTGGCGTGGCGAGGCCGTAGATGAGCGCCACGGCCAGCGCGGCCCCCTGCGAATGCCCGAGCTGGAGCGCAAGCGCGTGCAAGCATGTGCCCGTGGCTGCCGCAACAAGCGGGCCAAGGAGCATTGCCATCTGGACAAGCCCCACCCCCCGCAGGTGCAGCCCAAGCCAGGCCAGTGGCAGGCAAGCCAGCACCTGCCCGAACCCCTTGCGCGAGTAAAGGCTGCCATCCGGCCCGAAGGAGCCCTGCTGCAGCCCCAGCCAGAGGTAGGCGTTCATGTCCAGCCTGCCATGGCGGACCAGGCTCTCGGCGGTGGCAAGCATGGCGAGGCCGTCGCTTGAGTGCGGCTGCCCGCAGTAGTTGAGCATGCAGATGGCAAAGAGAAAGCCAAAGAGCGCCAGACTCACCCGCGCCGGAGCGGCTTTTGCCTTGCTCACCTCGGCCGCACCTCAAGCTCCGTGAGGGCAAGAGCGTCTTGCCCGCTGGGCAAGGGCAGCCGGGCGCCGCTTTCGCTGTCGTAGAGGCCGACGAGGATCTTGTAGGTGCCAGGAGGCACCGTTCCCAGCGGGAGGAGGCGCCGGTCCAGAGCAAAGTCGCTGGCGCCGGCGGAGCCGGGAGGCCCATCGGCTTGCACGACCGGCCTCATATCGGCGCCGGCCAGGTGCACGAAAGCCGAGGTCGAGCCTGGCAGAGAGCGCTCGAGCCGCCAGACGAGCGTGAGCTCAAGCTCTGGTGGAGCTTGCCGCTTCTCCACCGCCCAGCCAACCAGCTCCCCTGCCTGTGCGAAACGCGCCCCCGGCGAGAGCAGGTGCAGGGCGGCTGCCGGGATGAAGCGGTGCAGCACAAACCCAGCTGCGCTCTCCTGCGCGGTCCGGTAGGCCTGCTGCTCCAGGGCAGCCATGGCCGCCTCTGCCAGTGGCGAGCGCACTTGAGGAGTTACAAGCCAGATCTCCGGCGCGCGCAGGCTTGCCACCTGAGCGGCAGCCCTTGGGAGCAGCCCGTCATCTTGGGCCCAGTCGTCCAGGGTGCGCAGGGCAAAGCGCCGATGCAGCAGCGGGTAAAGCGACTGAAAATCGGCGGGGCGCACAAAAAGCACGGCTGCGCCCTCTTTAGCCAAGGCGCCCAGCCTCTGGGCAACCTTGCGTTCCGGCAGTGCTGAGGCCCTATCCCTGCTGTAAGCGCGCAGGATGAGGCACCCCAGGGCAAGCAGCGCGGCAACGCTCAAGCCCGCAAGGGCTGGCCGCAGGTACGGCACCTGCTCGAGAAGTGGCCGCTGCCAGGAGAGCAGCCGCAGCAAATCGGCGGCAAGCAGCCCCAGGAGGATCGCCCGGCCCGCTGTCGTGAGGACGAGCAGCCAGCGCTCCTGCGGCAGGAGCATGTAGAAAAGGTGCGATTCGATGTAGTTCAGGGCCGTGAGGCCCAGCGCGTAAAAGGTACCGCGCCACCCCGGCCACAGGATGGCGATGAAGGGCAGGAGCCAGGCCAGGTACTGCGGGCTCCAGCCTTTGCTTGTGAGGAAAAGGAGCACAAGGGCCCACGCCGTGAAGCCTACAAGCGACTGCGCTCCCCATTCCCTTTGCCGGAGCAGGCGCCAGGCCAGGGCAGCAAGAAAGGCTCCCTGCAAGAGCTCGTACGGAACGCGGCCGCGGAACGCGCTCCTCTCCAGCACGGAGAGGTCGCGCACGTCCCCTGGGGCGGCCCCAAAGCCGTAAAGGCCCTCTATAACGGCCCAAACGGTCTGCCAGGGCGGGCGAATGCGCTGGATGGCCAGAGGGGCCAGGAGAAGGCGCGGGTTGAAGTGCAAGAAGGGCGCTGAAATGGCCAAGACGGTCAGGCCAAGCCCCAGCCCGTATGCCGCCATTTTGCTCAACCTGCGGTCTTGCTCCCGGCAGATCTTGCCCAGGGCTGCGGGGGCAAGGCCTAGCGGCAGCAGTTTGAGCATAGCGCCCAGGCCGGTGCAGGCGCCGGCCAGGAAGTAGCTACCGCGCAGGAGCGCAGCGAGCCCAGCGAGCAGGAAGAGGAGCGGCAGGGTATCGAAGTGTGCCAGCGCCGTGTAGAATGGCGCAAAGAGGAGCGCGTAGAAGGCGGCCGCGCGCAGGGCGCGCTCGCGACCCCCGAGCTCTCTGCCCAGCCAGTACACAAGCAGCAGGTTCCCACAGTCGGCGAGCGCAAGGAAGAAGCCCAGTATGAGGCTGAACCAAAGCTGCGGCTCCTCCCAGGGCACAAGGAGCAGCGAAAGCCTGTGCACCGCCACGAGAATCCAGGGGAAGAGGGGTGGGTAGGGGCTCCAAAGCTGGATGAAGGGGTAGAGGCCCCGATCCGAGAGGGCGGCGTACTCGCGATAGTAGTAATAGTCCGAGAAATCGGCGAGGAAGCCACCCGGCCGCAGGAGCAAAACCGCATTGAGGCGGAAGGCCAGGAAAAGCAAAAGGAGCAACCAGGGGCCGTTGCTTGCTTGCCAATTCTCTTTCGCTTCGCTTGGGCCGCGCATGGGATCAATTGTGCGAGGGGGCCGCTGTATGAGCAACTGGTCCCCCCTGCCGCGGCCGTGGTATATACCCTTGTGAATCCTGGTGCCCCGGCCTGTGTTTTTGGTCTGGGTATGTCTGAGTGATCCCTGGGGGAGGAGATATACTGCGCAGGTGGCAGCGCCGGTGGGCCGTGTGCCCTTCCCGGTTGCAAGGGAAAGAGCTGGACGCCCTGATTCTTGTGGCGCTCCTGCTCATCTCGTGTGCACTGTACGTGGGGACGGCAGCGCCCACAGTGGCGAGCATCTTCGACGACAGCCTTGAGTTTCAGGTGGTCTGCCCCACCCTGGGCATCGCGCACCCAACTGGCTACCCCCTCTACACCTTGCTTGGCAGGCTTTTCTCGCTCCTCACGCCACAAGAACCGGCCCGCGGCGTGAACGTCCTCTCCGCCATATGCGGGGGCGTGGCGGTCGGCCTGCTGTACTTGCTCTGTCGGGCTTGCCAGTGTGGCCGGGCCAGCGCCCTGTTCGGGGCGGTGCTGCTCGGGCTCTGCCCCGTGTACTGGTCCCAGGCGACGGTTGCCGAGGTCTACACGCTGAACGCCCTGTTCTTTGCCGGGCTTCCCCTGCTTGCCCTCTGGGCCGGGGCGGGGGCACGGCATGTCTCGGTCGGGGCACGCCGGGCGGCCCTGCTCGCACTGGCCATGGGCCTTGGCCTCACACACCACCGCATGGTGCTGCTCTTGTTTGCGCCGCTAGGCGCTCACTTCTTCCTCACGCTTGGGCGGCGGCTGCGCCGCTGGCACTGGCGCCGGCTTGCGGTTAACTTCTTTGCGCCGCTAGTCCTGTACAGCTACATCCCGTTGCGCGGGCTGGTCACGTCCAGCCTGGATGGCTCCTATACAAACACGCCCCTTGGTTTCCTGCAGCACGTGATGGCCGCAGGCTACGGGGTCTTCCTCGCGCCGAACGCCCTCTCGCGCGGCCTCAGCCTGCAAGAGGGCGCGGGGTTCTTGCTGCAGCAGGTCGGGCCAGTGGGTCTGGCCCTGGCAGCTTGCGGGCTGGGGGCACGCTGGGCGGCGCGCCGCGAAAAGCTCACCCTTGTTGGTTGCCTGGCGCTCTCGCTTGCCTTCCCGTTCCTTTACCGGGTGCCGGATGTCGAGGTCTTCTTCATACCGGCGCTCGTCTTCATGAGCCTGTTTGCCGGCGTTGGCCTGCAGCAACTCCTTACGCGGCTTAGGCAAAGGCCCTTGCGCTGCGGCGCCCTGGCCTTTGCCTGGCTTGCGTTGCTTGTGGCGCTGCCTGGCCGGCTGACCTGGCTGGATCGCTCGGCCGACTGGGCAGTGGCGGAGCTTGGGCTCTCCTGGGCGCGCGCGCTCGAGCCGGGCTCCGCCGTCGTTGCCCTTCTGGGGGAGACGACGCTCCTGCGCTACTTCCAGCTCAAGGGGCAGCTCCCCGAGGGCGTGCACCTCCTTGCGGCCGACGCGGAGGATCTGCGCTTGAGCCGTGTGCGGCAGCTCGTGCGCAAGGGCGTGCCGACTTACGTCACGCGGGGGCTGCCAGGCCTCGCCGAGGAGTTCTCCCTTGATGCCGCCGGGCCTCTTGTGAGGGTCTCGCCCGTGGCGCCAGAGGGCTTGCCCGCTGGTGGCAAGGAGCTCGTGCCGGGGCTTGTGCTGCTGGAGCAAAGCTTTTCGGCCACAGAGGCCTATGGGCGCGCGCGCATCAGCGTTTCTCTCACGTGGGGGGCTCGGGGGCCATTGGTGGAGCGGGTCAAGCTCTCGCTGCGAGCACTGCGCGAGGGGCACATCGTGGCGAGCACCGATTGGGAGCCGGTGCACAGCCTCTACCCGACGACGGCGTGGCGCGCTCTCGAGCTTGTCCGCGACGAGAACGAGCTCCTGCTGCCTGTGGGGGACCCGGGCGGGCAGGTCGAGCTGCAGCTCGTGCTGTACGAGGCGGCGACGGGCGCAGAGCGGACGCGCCTTTCTCTTGGCGAGGCCTCAGTGCCGCCGAGCACGGGCCGGCGGCCGGCGTGGGAGTGGGGCCTTGCGCCCCTCCTTGCCTGGGGTGGCCGCGGCCCCTTGCTCGTGGCCGCAACCCGGTATGAAGGCCAAATGGTGGGCGAGGGGCAGGAGGTTTCGCTTGACCTGCTGTGGCGGGCTCTGCCCTGGGGGCAGGCGCCGCCGCTTGCGCTTGTGCTCTCGGGGCCGAAAGGCCCGCTGCAGAGCGCGCCGATGACACTGCCTGCGATCCATGGCGGCCTGGTGCGGGAGCAGGTGGAGTTGAAGCTGCCGGCTCGAGCCGAGGCAGGGGAGTATGCGCTGCAGCTTTGCGCCCTGAGGGGGGTGCTCCTGCAGTGGGGCTGGCCGCCAGTGGGCAGGTGCCTGCCGCTGGGGCAGCTGCACCTGCGCTCGCGCGAGCGGGATTTCCGCACCCCGCAGCCGCAGCACGCGCTTGACGTCGCCTTCAGCGCGGGTGTACCGGTGGCCCGCCTGCTCGGCTGGGACCAGCAAGAAGGTGCGGCGGGGCTGCGGATTGTGCTCTACTGGCAGGCCCTGGGGGAGCCGGCAGAGCGCTACAAGGTGTTCGTCCACTGCCTGAGTGCTGACGGCCAGGTGGTCGCGCAGAGCGACCTCGAGCCGGCGGCGGGCCGCGCGCCAACGAGCTCCTGGCTGCAGGGCGAATACATCGCCGACGAGCACTTTCTCTCGCTTGCGGCCGGGGAGCAGTGCGCGGCCTTGCTCGTGGGGCTGTACAGTGCGGATGGGTCGCGGCTGCAGGCGCAGGGGGCCAATGCGGCGCCTGCTGGGGATGCCGCGCTCCTGCCCGTCCATTGAGGGGCTACCGTGGGCCGACTCGCCTCAGCACCGCGCGCCAGGGTGTTGCTTGTGCTCGCGGTGACGGTCCTTGCGCTTGCACTGCGGGTGCACCTCCTCGGGGAGGCGGACATCTGGTGGGACGAGGGCTACAGCGCCTGGCTGGCGCGTCTGGGCGCCACGGCTATCCCGGTGGAGACGGCCTACGACGTACACCCGCCCTTCTACTACCTGCTCCTGCACTGGTGGTTTCAGGTCGCTGGGGACGGGGAGTTCAGCCTGCGCTTCCCTTCGGCTTTCTTTGGCGTGTTGCTTGTGCCTCTCTCGTATCGGCTCGGCAGGCAGCTTGGGCTGGGCGCGGGCGCGGCATTGGCCGCCACCTTCGTCGCCGTGAGCCGCTTCTGCGTCAGCTGGTCGCAGGAGGCGCGCATGTACGCGCTGGCGGCAGCGCTTGGCCTGGCGGGCACCTGCCGAGCGATTGCGGGGCTCGACAGACGCGGCGCCTTTGCAGCCTATACGATCCTGACGTCGCTTCTCCTGCACACCCTCTACCTGGGCGCGATTTTCATGCCTCTGCAGGCCCTGTGCCTTGCCTTGGTGCCAGAGAGGCGGGGAAAGCTGCGCCGGTGGGCCCTGGCGCAAGCTCTCGTGGCCGCGTCACTTGTGCCGTGGGCGGCTCTATTCCTGCCGCGGATGCGCAGCTGGTCCGTGGCGGAGCCGACGACACTCCCGCGGTTTGCCGCGCAGTACTGGGCCGCGGCCGTCACGGGCAGTGCGGTGCACCTGGAGCGCCAGGCGCCGGTGCTCCTCGGCAGCTCTTTGCTCTTCCTGCTTGCGGTCGCAGCCGGGCTGGCGGAGGGGCGCAGGGGGCGCCTGCGGCGGGGCCTGGCCCTCTTTGGGCTTGGGCTGCTGCCGCCGGCCATCGTCTTTTTCCTTGCCCAGCCGAAGCCCCTCTTTTACTCGCCGCGCCTTGAGCCTCGCTACCTCAACCCGTTCGCGCCCTTTCTCTACCTCCTCTGGGCGGCGGGGCTTGAGGCGCTGGCGCGGCTGTGCCGCCCGGCTGGCCTGCTCGCGGGTGCGGCCAGCGCAGGGGTGCTCGTGCTCGCCCTCCCGGGCGCGTACGCCGCCCGCGTCCATAGCGACCGGTACAGTTCTCTCAGCTGCACTCTGGAGGCGTACCGCCAGCCGGCGGACCTCGTGGTCCTGCACAACGACCAGGACTGGCCCGTGTTCGCCTACTACTTCCGCGGGCCCTGGCGCGGCGTGCCGAATGCCGCCCAGTGGGAGGACGCGGGTGCTGCCGGTTTCCTTTCCCCCATGCTCGAAGGGCGGCAAGTGGTCTGGCTCGTCACCACGGAGTGGGCGCTCCAGCGGGACCCCTCCCGGGCCATCGAGCGGCACCTGCGCTCCTGGTGTGGGCAGAGTTGCCATTTGACGGAGTGGGCTTTTGGCCCCAGCCGGCTCACCCGCTTTGGCCGCTCCTCCCTGCCCGCCCCGAGCCTCGCCCCGGCCCGCCGCCTGCCGAGCGGCGGCCATGCCCTGGCCTATTGCGCGGGGGCGCTGCGCGTGCGCGCCGGGCAGCGCTGGGACGTCTCCCTGTGGCACGAGGGGAGCCTGCCGAGCGTGCAGCTGAGTTGTGGCGGGCGGCCTCTGGAGCCGGCTGCCACCTGGCAAGAGCAGGCCGAGGCGGGGCGGGTTGTGCGCACGCTGTACCGCTTCTACCCACTGCAGCCCGGGCGCTGCGCGTTTCTCCTGGGTGAGCAGCAGGTCCTGAGGGTGCAGGTCGTGCCGGGGGCTGTGCCCGAGGCTGCGGCGGAGGTGGAGCTGCAGCCGCTCAAGGCGGAGTTCGCAGGGGCGGTTGCGCTCGAGGGCTACCGGCTCAAGGGTGAGGGCCTTGTGCCAGGAGCGCGGCTTTGCCTGACGCTTGCCTGGCGGAGCTTGCGGCCGTTGCCCGTGCCGTACGTGGTCTTCGTGCACCTCTTGGGCGAGCAGCTCAACGCCGCGCAGGGGAACTTCCTCTGGGGCCAGCACGATGGCCAGCCTGCCGGCGGCGAGCGGCCCGTGCCCTCGTGGCGGCCGGGGGAGCGGATCCTCGACGAGCACTGCTTCCAGGTGTTGCCGGGGGCTCCTGCGGGGCAGTACCTGGTGGAAGTCGGCCTCTACGACGGAACGACGGGGGAAAGGCTCCCCGTGACGGGCGGCGGCGAGGGAGACCGCATCATCGTGACGAGCGTGTCAATCGGCGCGCCGTGAACGGCAATGCCCAAGCGGCTGCCGTGGGTCGGCGCCA
>JAPWUW010000278.1 GCA_028275325.1 Anaerolineae bacterium
GCTGCGCACGAGCACCGCAGCTTCCTCTCCGCTTCCATCTCAGTTGTCCTCCCCAACTCTCCTGCTGTGGCCTGGAGCACCACTGAGCTGGGACGCCGGGCCATGGCCAGCGCCCAAAGTCAGCGGATAATCATCACCGGACAAGGCGCACGCCGGGTCACATTGTCCGTGGTGTTGCCCAGCATCAATGCCCTCAGTCCTCTCTTGCCGTGAGCGCCCATCACGATCATGTCAATGTCCAGCTCTTCAGCGGCAGCAACGATCTCACGCCAGGGCATGCCGAGGCGCACGACCGGCTCAGCCTCCACCCCAGCCTGCTGGATCTGGGCCACCTCCTGGGCAAGGCGCTGCCGCACAGCCTCGGTCAGTTCCGCTTCAGCCCATTGCTCGGCGCCTGCCAGGTTCGCCTGGCCAAGCTCCGGTGCGGCAACTGGGGTTAGCACGGGCAGATCGGCCACGTCGACCACGGTCAGGGCAAACAGCTTCCCCTGGCTGCACCGAGCACAATGAACTGCCCAATCGCGCGCATGCGTCGCATGCTCCGAGAAATCGGTCGCCCAAAGGATGCGCCTAAACATATCTTACCCCCTCTTACCCCCAGATGCCAGCCCGCGCCCCTCACCACCGACCAGTTGCCGATCGGCCTTCGGCCGCATTGTCTGACGGTTCAGATAGCGATAGAACGTGCTAGCGGTGAGCATCTGCAGGATGAACGCCAGAGCCACTGGCAGCCCGACTAGAGGCTGCTTTGCGAAACCGCCCAAGGCCAGCCCCACGGCGATGGGCAGGTTTTTCATACCGGATGAATAGGTCACTGCGACGCGCTGCTCCCAACCGAAGGCGTAGCCGCCCAGCCAGTGGGGCACGAGGAAGCCTAAGGGGAAGATCAGCACCACCGCCCCCAGGAGCGAGGGCACCGCCGACCAGCGCGCCCGGATAAGCGGCACGTTCACGTTGCAGACGGCGAACATCAGCAGCACCGCAGTCAACGCCGACAGCGCCGGCAGCAGCGGCAGGTAGGGCCGGGGGTTCCAGAAGCGGTCGGCGAGCCAACGCAGCCCGACGCCGAAGGCTAACGGGATAAGGAGGATTACTGCCAAGTCCCGGAACATGCCCCAAGGGTTCACCTGTACCCCAGCTCCAGCCAACAGGATCATCAGCGGTGGGATAAGGAAGGGTGCGAGCAGCATCGTCAGGGCATTGATGGCCATGCCTAACGGCACATCCCCCTTCAGCAGGGCCGTCCACACCGCCGCCATGCCGGCGCAGGGCACCACGCCCACCAGAATGATGCCGGTGGCCAACTGCGGGTCACGCACCAGCAGGCGGGCCAGCGCCCAACACAATAGCGGCATGTAAACGAAGTTCAGAAGGAGCCCGGTGATCACGGCCCCCGGTTGCCGCGCCACCAGCGCGAACTGCCGCGGCGTGATGGTCAGGCTGATGAACAGGATCATGAGGAAGGTCAACGCCTTGGAGTAAGGCTGCAGCGCCTTGCCCGGGGCGCTGGTCCACAACCCCAGCAGCAGCCCGACGATCACCGTGGCGATTATGATCGTCTGGTAGTTCTTGCGCACAAACTCAGCGAATCGCAACATGGTGGCAGACCCTCCAAAGCCCCGCCTACCCCGTCGGCAGGCAGTACGCCACACCGATAGCCCCCGGCCCAGTATGGGCACCCATCACCGGCGTGAACTCGGTCGCGTAGAACTCGCGGCAGTCCAGGCAGGCACGCAGCCTGGCCTCCAGCCACGCCAGATCCTCGCTGGCATCCGCATGGAAAGCAGAAACGCATGCCGGCCGTCTGTTCACGCGTTCGCGCACGAGGTCCAGCATTCGCTCCAATGCTTTGTGGCGGCTGCGGGTGACCCCGGCCACCTTGACCCGCCCATTCGCAAGCTCGAGGATGGGATGCACATGCAGCCGGGAACCCAGCAGCGCGGCGGCCTCGCCAATGCGCCCACCCCGGTGCAGGTATTCCAGCGTCTCCAAGGTGATGAAAAGGCCAACACGGGGGATCGCCGCTTCGGCAGCAGCGACCACCTCCTCCCAGGCTGCTACCAGCCATCGCGGTACGCGCTGCCGCCAGGACGACAAAGCCTTCGGCAATGGCCCCACTGCGGGAATCAACGACCCGCACAGGGACTGGCGAAGCTTGCTCTGCCGCCAATCGCGCTACATGCACAGTGCTGCTGAGCTCGTGCGCCACGTGGATGGAGACGATGCCTTCCGCCTTCTCTCCTATCCTCGCGTAGAGGCTGGCAAAGCTACTTAGCGGCGGCAGAGAGGTAGTCGGCCACGAGGTGGCCCCACGCAGAAGGCGGTAAAACCCGGCGGCCGTGAGGTCAATGCCGTCGCGATAACTGCGGCCGTTCAGCACCAGCTCAAAGGGAACTACGTGGATCCCGTACTCCCGCCTCAAGTGCGCCGGAACACAGGCAGCGCTGTCGGTCACTACGGCAATGCGAGCCACAATCATCTTACCCCGTAGGCACTGATGGACATCACGCTAGATAACGTCCTGCACGAACTCGACGTAGCAGTCACCTGGCAGGAAGATGCCGGCCGTTACCTCCATTGCCTTCAGGATGGCGGCAGGGACGATGCAACTGTTACGGCAGACATGCTTCGCGGCCAGGGCGTAAATGCGCGTCTCAAGCAGTGGGCAGGACATCTCGTGGGCCACGTCCACCTCGCCCAGCTCATCGGCCAGTGCCTGCACATGCTCGCAGGTGGTGGTGATCTCGAACACCACGTGCGTCGCATCCACTTTGCGGGCGGCTATAGTTGTCTCTTGTCCGCATTGTCCCGCCTCTACCCAGCACAGGGCCATCTGAACCCCCTTCTTGTCTATGGAGTTCGGCTCTCAGGGGCGCAGTCATCCCTGCAGCACTACCAGAGCCATCTCGGCGGCATTGGACAGTTGGTAGGTCACCGGCGACGCCGTCAGTGCCGGGTGCGTGCCCATCTGAAAGGTGGCGATGTCTTCAGCGGTCATACGTCGCTGCACCATGACGGCAATGAGGTTTATCAACTCGCCGACAGAGTCGCCGCCGTAAGCCTGGCCGCCTATGAGCTGGCCAGAATGGCGCGTGAAGACAAGCTTTACCTTCAGAAGCTTGGCGCCGGGCATAGAGGCAGGGTGCCTGTCCGGAGCTTCGGCTGTGCCCACAACGTAGCTGAGCCCAACAGCGGAGGCAGCTCTCTCGCCCAGGCCGGCCAGGCCCATGGCCAGGTCGCCGATCTTGGTGGAGTAAACGCCCACCACGCCTGGGAACTCGCGACGCAACTGGAAGAGGTTAGCGCCGGCGACGCGCGCTTCCGCTGTGGCCGTGGAGGCGAGCCTGGTGGCGGCAGGCATGCCGGTGAGGTAGCTGGTTTTGGCAGCGCAATCGCCTGCGGCGAAGACATCCGGATTGCTGGTGCGCAAGTAGCGATCAACCCAGATGCCGCCGTCAACCAGGCATAGCCCGGCGCTCTCTGCCAGTGCCACGTTGGGCTGGGCGCCAACGCTCAGCACAACCAAGTCTGCTCGTAACTGCTCGCCTGTGTCCAGGCGGACGGCTTTCACTTTGCCATCCCCCTCTATTGCAGTGACTCGCGCCCCCGTCCTCACGTTGATGCCGAGCCTAGCCAGCTCCTGCTCTGCCCGCTCGGTGAGGTCATCGTCATAGACCAGCTCCAAGCACCGGCGCAATATCTCCACCACCGTGACACGGCGCCCTCGCTTACGCAACTCATCCGCCAGCTCCAGTCCGATCAGGCCACCACCAATGACGACGACATCCTGAGCCTGAGCCACCGCCTCAAGCAGCCGGTTAAGGTAGCCCACGTCCTTCTGCACTGTGTATACGCCCGGCAAATCCACGCCTGCGATGGGTGGCACAATGGGGCGGGAGCCCGTGGCAAGCACGAGCTTTCGCCAGCGAATAAGCTCGCCGTCAGC
>JAPWUW010000031.1 GCA_028275325.1 Anaerolineae bacterium
GACTGCGCCACAGAAAGCGCCCCCTCGCGGATCTCGGCCACAATCCCGCGCAGGTTCTCGATCATCGTCGCCAGCGCCTTGCCCAGCACATCTTTATCGCTTCTTGGCTGCACGTCGGCCGTGAGGTCGTAGCTCGCAATGCGCTCGGCAGCAGCGGCCATCTCCTCGCTCGCCTCGACCATGCGCTGGAAGGCGCGCCCAAGCAGGCCGAGCTCGTCGCTGCGGCGGCTGATTCTTTTCACCTCACCGTTGCCATCCTCTGTGAGGTCGCCCTTTGCCAGGGCTTCTGCCTGCCTGGCGAGAAGTCGGAGCGGATTGGCTATCCCGTTGGCGATGGCAAGCAACAGCAACGCGGTGGCAATGACGGCAACGAGGCTTATTCCCAGGACCACGTTGCGCATCCGGTTGACGGAGGCAAGGGCCTCGGCCATGGGTGCAACCACCACGAGGCCCCACTTGCCGGTCTTCACCGGCGCGTAGAACAGGAGCGCCGGCTTGCCGGTTACCGGATCCGCTGCCTCAACGCGGCCCTCTTTTCCGTCCTTGATGGCCTCAGCCATCACCTTGAGGGCGTCGCTGCCCTTCTCCTCGGCAAGTTGCAGAAGGGTCTTGTTGCCAATAAAGTCCTTGTCCGGATAAGAGACAAAAATGCCACTGTTGCTCACCAGAAAGGCATAACCGCTCTCAAAAACCCTGATGTCGCTTATGACCTTGTCTATTGCCGCCAGAGAAACGTCGACCCCAGCTATGCCCTGGAACTTGCCCTCCCTAAGGATCGGAGCCACGTAGCTTGTCATGAGCACGCCCTCGTACAGGTAGGGCTCGATGATTGCTTCCGCCTTCGTGCGCTTGGGGACCTGGTAGTAGTCCGAGGTCTCGTAGTCCATGAGCGGGTCCAGCTGGATTGGCCCCTTCAGCCGGTTCCAGTACGGGATGAACCTTCCTGTATCGTCGTGGCCAGGAGCATTGGCGTACTGTGAGTCTCTGCCGTCAAAGGCATCCGGCTCAAAGCCGACGTAAGAGCCGAGAATGTCCGGGTACTCGTCCAGCAGGCCTCGCAGCATTGCATGCACTTCCTCCCTGCTTGCCGAGCTGTAGGACTCCATCACCGATGCAAGCGTCCTGGCTATGCCCAAGTGGGCGTTCATCTGGCTATCGAAGGCGTTTGCCTGCTCCCTGGCTATAGCTGCGGCCTCCCTGATGGCAAGGGCCTTCTGGGCGCTTGTGCTCATAAGCACAGCTACACCTACCACAAGCGCAAACACCCCCACCACGAGGGGCAGGGTGCGGCTCAAGATGTGGACCCTGATGCCGCCGCCCCTCAGCCCGACGTCCGTTCGGCTGCTGCCAAATGCCACCTTTACTGAGCTCATCTTTTCCCTCCGTCACATGTCGTGCACCGCAAGAGCCTGGCTCCAGTGCCCAGCCAGGCCCTTGCGACACACACAGTTAATCGGCAGAGAGCATGAATTCTTGAGGGCTCAGTGAGCCCCCTGCCCTCTCCGGAAGGTGAAGTTTGCGTGAATTAGATCGCCCCTGGTGGCCCAAGTTGAGCCCGCACGGGCAACCTGGCTACCTTCTCAGGGCGACAGAAGCCAGGACTGCGGGAAATGCTGCGCCCGGGCTGCCCGGACCACGTGCATCGCCAGCAAGTGGCAGGCTTCAGCGCAGCCATCGCGCTCAGGCCCACGCCGCTGGAGCCCTGGAAGCTTGCTGCGAGCGGCCTCTACAGGGGCGTGCACAGGGGCCCTGCAGGACGGGCATTTTGAGGTGCAGGTGGCGCGAATACTGCCCCGCTGTTTTTGAGGGCCTCAGAGCGCATCTCAGTGCGCGTAGAGGGCAGATCCGAGGGAGGTCGAGACCCCCTTTCGGGTGTGTGGCGCAGGAGCAGGGCGGAGACGCAGCGAGAGAGGGAGACGGGGCGAAGGTGTTGTGCAGGTAGCGGAGGCAGGCGCAAAGTAGCGCCTGAGCAGTCCCTGGAGGTGACGCCCAGCGCGATCTGGGGCTGACTGTGGCCTGTATGCTTTTCCCGGGAAAACTGGACGAACATCTGCCTCACCGGTCCACTCAAGCAGCTCGACAGAGGGGTGAGCGGCCTCAGCGTCGATGGACATAGACCACGAGGAGCGCTTGCACAGGCCCCACTTCAGCCGGGAGAACATGCGCCGGCTGCCTCAGCCCGAGCGAGAGCGCGCAGCCCAGTGAGCCCGCTGCGGCTGGCACCATTCCCCAGGCAACAGCGCACAGCCAATGGCACGCTCTCCAGGTGGCACCGGGCCTCTTACACCACTTGACAGGGCGCACATTGCACCACCGCCCCCGGTTGGGGGCTTATCACCTTCTCACCGAATGACTCAAGAAGACTACTGAACCCCAGTTATCACAGGTTCAGGCAACGCCATTGCCAGGCGAAGCCGGAGCGACTTGCCAGTGTGCCTCTATTCCCCGCTCTTGCGGGTGCGGGCAAACAGGCCGCGCTGCAATGATCTCAATCTGCCGAATAACCCCATCTTGCAGCAGCGTATCCTGCTTGAAGATCGCCTCATCCTTGCCTTGCAGATAAGTCTCTACCCTCGCTATAGCATCCAAAATGTGTCGCAAGTAAACCGTATCATCGCGCTTCATAGATCACCTGCAGATCAAGCTTGATCTTCTCCCGAAGGTAGGGACTAATGGCTGTTTCGGTAAGCAGGTCCACCCTTCTTCCTAAAGCCTCTGAAAGTTCCCTCTGCAAGGCGGTAAATCTAAGGAGGCTGATACCCTTGGAAAACTCCACCACTAGATCAATATCGCTCTGCTCATCCGCTTCCCCGCGCGCGGCAGAGCCAAAAAGGGCAATCTTCACTACGCCGGCCTGGCGACAGAGCTCGATCAGTTTGCTCACATCAAACGGCAATTGCCCTGCCATCTTTTCGCATCACCAGAGACCTAAAGTTGACCGCTACGGCGAACCGAGAGCTCGCTCTCCAGCGGCCGCTGTGATACGCCACATCGCACTGCCTGAAATCACCAGACCTTGTGCAAATCGCCACCGCATACCCGCGCCGAACGAAGGCGGCCGGCCCGCAGGCGCTCTTCCCGGCTGGTGAGGTGCGAACAACACCACGATACTATGTGATCCTACAGCACAACACCAGGCAATGCACCATCGCCCCTGGGCTTTCCGGTTTTCATGGTTGTCAGCCAGTTAGGAGGCTTGGGACTCGGTCAGCCCTGGCGCTGAAGACCCCGAAAGCGTCCATCACAAACCGATTGCGTGAGTGGGAAACGGCGGTGTCAAGCCACATGCCACACCTGAGCAAGCCGCAAGTGAAGGTACTGGCCCTGTACAGTTTCGGCATGGCCATGACCCGCTCCTGTGGCCTGACGGGCATAGCCTGGTTTCTCTCAGGGCTGCTGGGGAAGAAGGAGTGGGCGCTGCGCCAGCGGTTGCGGGAGTGGAACTACGATGCTGCGCACAAGAGGGGCGACAAGTGCCGGGAGGTGGCGGTGGAGAGCTGTTTTGCCCCTCTTTTGCGCTGGGTGCTTTCCTGGTGGGCAAGCCAGGAGAAACAGCTGGTGCTGGCCCTGGACGCAAGCAGCCTCAAGGACGTTTTCACCGTCCTGGCGGTGAGAGTGGTCTAGCGCGGCTGTGCCATCCCGGTGGCCTGGGCCATCCTGCCCGCAAGCGAGAAGGGCAGTTGGAAGTGGGTCTGGCTGAATCTTTTGGGGCAGCTGGAGGGCTTTGTGCCGCCAAGGTGCTGGTGCTCAGCGATCGAGGCCTTTACGCCCGCTGGCTGCACCGCAAGATCGTGCGGCTGCACTGGCATCCCTTCATGCGCATCAACGTGCAGGGCTACTGGGTCCCGACAGGCACCATCAGCCGCTTCATCTCTGAGCCCTAATCTCTCTCCACTCCCCAGGCAGTGCCATGCTAAAAAACCTACCCTTGAGAGCCCCACCCCTCCCGCCTCCAACGCCCGCTTCCAGCACCAGACCGCAGCAGGAGCAACCCCCAGCAGGCGAGCAATCTCACGAACCCCTCTGCCCTGTTGCAACAACCTCGCGCCGATCATCCGGCGCATCTCCAGCGCTTCTGCGCCGCCCTTTCTCTTCATGGCCCAGATCACATCCGCAAGCCGTCACTACGACAACACGAGAGTTAATCGTGCCCTGGCTCTGGTCTTGGCCGCCCCTTCCTGCAGGCGCTAAGATATTGCTTAGCACAGATGGCCTGGAGGCACTTTGCGTGCAAGAGGTCGACGGTGAAGGTTCGCTCGAGCGCGACGTGCACGACGCCTTGAGGTGGCTGTACGACAACGTAGCGCTGGGACAGAGCGCGCTTGCCGCTCGCTTCCCTGAGCTCAGCCGCTTGCCCAAACTCGAGGAGCGCGGCAGCCGTCTGAGGCGCATCCTCCTCAACGCCATTGAGTCCCTGCGCCCGGAGCGGCGCTGCCCCTTCGGCTCGCTCGAGTCGCGCTCATACGACGTGCTCACGCTGCGCTACGTAGAGAACAGGAAAATAGCGGAGATGGCGCGGGAGCTATCTCTCAGCGACCGCCAGGTGCACCGGGACCTTCTGCGCGCGGAGCGCGCGCTTGCCGCGCTCCTGGAATCCCACCTGCAGGGCAAGGTGCAGCCCACCCGCGACAGCAGGAAGGACCTTCTTGCCGACGAGCTGCGCGCCCTGGGGGCGGAGCTCATTTCGACGGAACTTCCCAGGCTCCTGGAGGAGGTGAGGGAGCTGGTGGAGCCCCTTGCCGCAGGCCTTGGCTGCCAGGTGAGCATGACGTTTGACGAGCGAGCGCAACAGTGCGCGGTGCTTGCCGCCCCTTCCTTGCTGAAGCTGTTGCTGGTGCAGCTCACAAGCTACGCCCTGCAGGCCGCTGCTCCCGGCACTGTCGAGCTCGTGGCCCGCTCGGGCGCCGGGCAGGTCCTGCTCAGGCTCTCTTTTGAGCGCAGGGCAGAGGGTGGAGACAGGGCCCTCAAGGACTGCCTGGCCCTGGCGCGCGCGCAGGGGATCAACTGCTCATTCGAGCTCTCGGAGGACAGCCGCGCCACCATCACGCTTTGCTGCCCCCTTTCGAAGCCCCGAGTGGCCCTTGTGGTGGAGGATAACCCCGATGCGGTGCTTCTCTACAGGCGCTACCTCCAGCCCACGGGGTGGCAGGTGCAGTCCATAGTCGACCCGCGCCTCACCTGGGAGGTGGCCAAGCGGCTCAAGCCAGATGTCATCATCCTGGACATCATGATGCCCAAGATGGATGGCTGGACTGTCTTGCGCGCGCTCTCGCGGGACGATCAGACCCAGCGCATACCGGTGATAGTCTGCTCCGTCCTCCAGGATGAGGAGCTGAGCAAGTCCCTGGGAGCAAGGCGCCACCTGACAAAGCCTGTAGGGCAAGGTGAGCTACTGGCGGCCATCTGCGAATGCACCGCGCTCAGGTGAAGCCTTCCCCGCTGCCACTTCCAGGACCCTCTCGAGAATGCGCACGAGGGCGAACGGCTGCTGTGCCCCTTTCCAGCTGACCCTCAAGGCCATTTCGCTCCTGGCCAGCCTATCCTCCCCGGGTGTCAGCGCCGTCACGGCGACAAGCGGGACGCCGCGCATGCTCCGCAGAGCCCGCATCCGCTCTGCAACCTCGAAACCGCTGAGGTTAGGGAGCAAGAGGTCCAAAAGCACGAGATCTGGCCTGTATTCCTGCAAGAACTGCAGGGCCTCCTCGCCGCTGTAGGATAACTGCACAGCGCAGGCATCCCCCATCATCGACTGAAACATGCGCTGCACGAGGCGCGCAAACCCCCTGTCGTCGTCCACCACAAGCACCCTCCTGCACTCCCGGCCGCCAAGAACCTGGGAAAGGCAGCTCTCCAGCTGCACCTCAGTGATGGGCTTGAAGAGGATGCCGGCAAAGAGGTGCGAGGGATCGAGCCAACTCGCGGAGGGGAGCGGGCATTCGACACACACCGGCCCCTCGGCAGGGCACCTTGCAGCCTGCCACTGCATTCCCGGCGCCGCAGCGTTGTAGAGCACCGCCAGGGGCTGTTCTGCAGGCCCATCGCCCTGGGCCCCAGGCGGCGCGCTCACTGTGACGAACTCGTAGTCCGGCAGGCGACGCCGCAGGTATGCTGCAGCCAGCTCATCCTCGCTCACCACGAGAACAAGGGGCTTATGCTTTGCAGGCAGGGAAGGCACCCCGGAGGGCCTGGAGGCAGGGGACACCCTCTTCTCGCTAAGCGGAATGGAGAAGGTGAAGGTGCTCCCGCGGCCCAACTCGCTCTCGGCCCAGATGCGGCCGCCGTGCAGCTGCACGAACCTCTTGGCTATCGACAGCCCCAGCCCCTTGCCCGCCTCTGCCCCGTCCTTGGGCCGCGCCAGCTGGTGAAACTCGTCGAAGATCCTTGAGAGCTCCTCCGGCCCTATGCCGCTTCCTGTATCCTCAACCGAGGCCAGGACCTCCTGCCCGTCTCTGGCTATCCTGACGACGATCCTGCCGCTTTCCGTGTGGCGCACGGCGTTGGTGAGCAGGTTGTAAAGGACCTGCTTGATGCGCACAGGATCAATGGGCACCTGCGGCAGCTCAGGAGGCGCAAGGACCAGGAGGTCAAGCCCCTTATCCCGCGCCAGGGCCTGCACCATGCGCACGGCTTCCTGACCCACCTTGACAATGTCTGTCGGCTCGCGCCTTATGGGCATGGAGAGCGCATCGATCCGGGCCAGATCGATTATGTCGTCGAGGAGCTCCGTCAGATAGCCGGCATTGCGCTGGATCTCCGCCAGGTCCCGTCGCAGCTCGTCGTTCCAGCTGGCGTAGCCGTAAAGCTCGGGGCGCGTGTAGATCAGGCGGCTGAAGCCAAGGATTATATTGAGAGGGGTGCGCAGCTCGTGGCTCAGGTTCGTGGCGAAACGGTGGCGCAGTTCGCGCAGCATATCTGCCTCCTGGCAGGCAAGCGCCAGCTCCCGATTGGTCTTGCGCAGTAGCTCGTAGGAGAGGCTGAGGTCCTTTATGGTGCGGTTGAGCTTGCCCCTCTGCTCCCTCAGCTCCTCCGCCAGGGCAACAGCCTGCAGGCTCTGTTTGGAGTAGCGCCCCAGGAGGTCGTACAGTGGCCGCAGGACGAGCCAAATGCAGGTGCTGAGAAGGGAAACTGCGCCAGCCAGCAAGAGCGCTTGCCCGCCTTGAGCGAGGAGGATAGCAGCAGCGCTAGCGCAGCCAACTGCTGGAGCTGCCCAGGGTCTCAGCAACGCTCCAGCCACAAGCGCAGGCATGATGAGCACGATATCCGCTCGACCCGGAGCAAGAAGCAAGCACACCGTGGTCATTACTAGGCAAAGAGAGAAGAACAGAAGCTTAGCCATTGCAGGCCTCACTTCAGCCAAGGCGTAGCAAATGGCTGCCCCGGTTGTGGTGAAAATGCTCAGCCACAGCAGCTTCTCCTCCAGCGGGCAGAAGCTGGCCAGAAGCAACCAGTTCACCCCGGCACCGGCCGAGGTCACCGCTGCCAGTGCCTTCAGGTTCCATTTCTGGATGTCCTCGCGATCTGCTGCAACGATTGCTGCCAGTGCCGGTGTAGCCACCTCTGCCTTATCTCGTATCCCGGTTTGCCTCTCCGGTTTGCTCACTGGGCACCTCCTGGCCTTCTCAACGGATTGCTCCAACCTGCGCATCCTCCATAACCAGCTGCGGACGCAAGACAAGAAGCTATGCCGGCGCGACGCCCTGACTCGCTACAAACATGTAGAATGGGCCTGTCTGCCAAGCCTATTGCTCGCCTATTGTTGGGGCGACCCCCAGCGACACACCTCTCCCCCTTATCGATGTCAGCAATATGTCTGACGCATGTCAGATAACACCCCCGACAGCGCGTCAATCCGGCTACAATAAGTTATGGGAGCTCTTGTGGCTTTTGCTAAGGTCGCGCGGTGGTGGCCCTTTTTGGCAGCGGCGCGGCCGACCGCAGACTACCAACATGCAGAGACGGAGGGGATGACATGCATAGGCATTTTGGCAGAAGGGCGTTTCTAAAGGCAATCGGCGTAGCGAGTGCCGCTGGAACTTTGAGCTCTTGTGCAGTGGCCGTCGCACCCACACCCGCAGTGGAAGGAGGACCTACTCAGGCCGTGGAGACGGCCGCGCCGACGAAACTGCCTGCCCAGAGGGTGACAATCCGCTTCAGCAGTGTGGGGTGGGGTGGCTGGCTTTCTGAGCCATGGCAGGCGATAGTCAAGGATTTCAACGAATCCCAGGACCGCATAACCGTGCCCGAATACGAGGACGTTGCGGAGGGCTACCAGAAAGTGATGGCAGCTGCGGCTGGCAACATAGCAGCCGACGTCTACATGTTCGAGAACAAGTACATGTACGGGTTTGCCGCGCGAGGATTCTTCCTTCCGTTGGAGGAGTTTGTCGCGGCCACGCCAGAAATCAAGAAAGAGGACTACTTCGAGAATGACTGGAAAGAGTGTTTCTTCAGAGGACATCAGTACCTTTTCCCGTTTGACAACTCGCCAGCGATGATCTGGTACAACCCTGAGCTTTTTGATGCAGCCGGCGTGGCCTATCCGCCTGACAAATTCGGCGGTTGGGATTGGGAAGACTTCTTGATGACTGCCCAGAGTCTCACCAAGGGCGAGGGGGCAGAGCGCGTTTTCGGCTGGCTGGGCGAGCGGGGATACTACCTGCTTATCTGGATCTGGAGCAATGGCGGTTGGTTCCTCACTGAGGATAAAACCAGGTGCGTAGTTGATTCTCCTGAGGCGATGGAGGCACTGCAGTGGGCAGTCGACCTCATACGCAAGTACAAGGTGCAGCCCCTGCCAGAGCAGATCCCACAAGGGGGCACAAGCGGCATGTTTATGGCCAAGCGCGGAGCTATGGCCCAGCGCGGGACCTGGTGGGCCATAGACCTCAAAGCTGCCTCAAGGGAAACCGGCCTCAAGTGGAATGTCGCCCCTCATCCGGACGGAAAGGCTGGTTGCTGGGTGCGCAACCCTAACGATGCCTGGGGAATCTGGATAGGGAGCACCCACAGGAACGAAGCCTGGGAGTTCATCAAGTTCCTGGATTCGGATCCCTCGCTGGAGAAACTGACCAGGGCAGGACTCTCGGTGAGCAAGAAGCGAATCCTTTATTCGGACGTCTTCCTCAAGCAAGAGCCTCAGGACGTGCACTGGTACCTGTTCATAGACGCCTTGGAGGGCCACGTCCGCCGGCATCCGGACACAGCTATCTTTGCCGAGATGATGGACATCTTCAACGCCGAATGGGATGCGATCGTTGCTGGCCAGAAGACGGTGCAGGAGAGCATGCCGGTAGTAGCTCAGAAGGTGAACGCACTGTTGGACGCTTGCCGCGCGGAGGGCAACTGCGACTGATGCAAGCGCCTAGCCCTGCAGGCCTGAGGAGCTCTGAAGCTGCCTCAGGCCTGCCCTCCCGTACCCTCAACTCCGGTAGGACAGCCAGTACCCCACAGAGGCACCGGCATCACTACCGAGGCCTTCTCTGGCACGAGAACCTCGACGGCTGGCTTTTCATTGCCCCGTGGGTTGCGGGCTTTGTGATATTCACCCTGGGCCCTATGCTTGCCTCGGCTGTTATGGCTTTCATGCAGTGGGACATCCTCACTCGCCCGAAGCTGGTAGGGCTGGGTAACTTCGCCACCCTTGCCAGAGATCCGCTGTTCTCCAAATCCCTGGGCAACACTGCCTTCTACACCTTTATTGGGGTTCCGCTCTACCTGGTCCTGTCGCTTCTGGCCGCCGTGCTGCTCAACACTGGTGTGCGCGGAATGTCCATCTACCGCACATTGTTTTTCCTGCCGAGCCTGACCCCAGCAGTGGCCAATGCGCTCCTGTGGGTCTGGATCTTCAACCCTGATTTTGGGCTTGCCAATGCTCTCCTGTGGTGGCTGGGGCTCCCGCCGCAAAAGTGGCTGTTCGATGTCAACCTGGCGAAGCCCTCGTTCATTATCATGGGAATCTGGCATATTGGCAGCCAGATGGTCATCTTCCTGGCAGGTCTGCAAGGCATACCCGAAACACTCTATGAAGCCGCTGCTATCGACGGGGCAACCGCTTGGCGACGCTTCTGGGCGATAACGCTGCCCATGCTTTCACCCACCATATTCTTCAATCTGGTGATTGGGATCATCGGCTCATTCCAGGTCTTCACCACCGCCTATATCGCCACAGGCGGGGGCCCGCAGAACGCCACCTTGTTCTACGTGCTCTACCTGTACCGGAACGCCTTTGACTACTTCCGAATGGGCTATGCTTCCGCCCTTGCGTGGGTGCTCTTTGCCATAGTTCTAGTTTTCACCCTTGCGCAATTCTGGATCGCGCGCACCTGGGTATTCTACGAAGCGGAGTTGGTGGCCTGAAAAGTGGTGACTTCGGGTGCAGTGGCGGCTAAAGAAGGGACAACTTCACCTATACGACAGAGTGCCAGAGGCAGTGTGAACACAAGAGCCGTTGCCCGGTTGGCGGGCCGCCTGTTCATCCATGCCCTGCTTATCGCCGGCTCTCTAGCGATGATGCTCCCCATGCTCTGGATGATATCGACTTCCCTCAAGCCCACTGGGCAAGAATGGGTTTTCCCGCCGCGCTGGATTCCGCGCCCTGTGCAGTGGCGCAACTATGTGGACTTCGCCAAGGTGCTTCCTGTCCCCTTCTACCGCTACGTGCTGAACACGCTGACCATCACCGTCTTCGCAACCCTTGGCACGCTTGTCACATCGAGCCTGGCTGGCTTTGCCTTCGCACGGCTGCGGTTTTGGGCCCGCGACAAGGTGTTCTTCCTGGTCATCTCGACAATGATGTTGCCAGGCGCTGTGACCCTCGTGCCCACCTTCCTCATCTTCCGGTACCTGGGGTGGTTGAACACCTTTCTGCCGCTTACCGTGCCCTACTGGCTCGGGGGCACGCCATTTAGCGTCTTCCTTTTCCGCCAGTTCTTCATGACGCTTCCATACGAGCTGGATGAAGCGGCTCGCATGGATGGGGCAAGTAACTTCTGGATCTACTATCGGATCGCGCTTCCTCTGTCTATTCCAGCCCTGATCAGCGTGCTCATCTTTCAAGTCTTGGACCATTGGAATGCCTTCATGGGACCGCTTATTTACCTTAACTCAATGCACAAGTACACGCTATCCCTTGCTCTGCGCGTCTTCCAGAACGAGCGCAGCCAGCGCGTAAACCTCCTGATGGCAGCCTCAATGATGCAGGTACTGCCTGTCATCATATTCTTCTTCACCGCTCAACGATACTTCATCAAGGGAATCACCTTGACAGGCCTCTCAGGAAGATGAAAGCGAGGAGGAGGGCAGCATGATGGTGCCTGGCTGCATTCACCATGGACAGGGAAGGGCCAGTGAATAACCGGCTGATACCGCGCAGGGTGCCTCTCCTTGCTGAAGAGCAGCGCCAAGCCGTGCACGATGGCGCGCTGAGCCTGCTGAACCAAGTGGGCGTGGCGGTGGATTCTTACGATCTCAGGATGCAGCTCGCACGCCACCCTGGCGTCTCCCTTAGGGAAGGTCGTGTTTGTTTCCGCCCCGAACTTGTGGAGGAACTCTTGTCCAGGCCCAAGCCCCGGCCGTGGGAGCCCGAGCAGGCAGAGCAGGTTCAGCTGAGAGTTGGGTGTTGTGCCAGCCATATCGTGGATCCAGCTACGGACGAGTTGCGCCCGCTGAGTTGGGCGGACCTTGTGGAGGCAACGCGCCTGGTGGATGCGATGCATACCCTCGGCGTCAGCGGGCACGCTCCAGGCTTCCCCCAAGACGTACCGCATGAAATGCGCGCCCTTGCTGAATACCTCATTGGTGCCCTGTACTGCCGATGGGGTGGAACCTTCACAGCCTCCTGCCCTCTGCGCGCTTACGACTACTACCTCCGCATGAATGAGGTAATGGGAGTACGCAGTTCCCTGCCTCTCTATGTGGTCAGCCCGCTGCGCCTCTCTGGCGAATCGCTGGCAGCAATCCTCCAGCTTATCGACCGAGTCGATTGCTACAGCGTGTCCTCCATGCCCGTGATGGGGGCTACAGCTCCGATTTTGATTCCTGCTGCCTTCATGCAGGCGCTGGCCGAAGCCTTTGCTGGCCTGTCGGTCCTGAAGTTACTCCGGCCGGACGCACAGGTAAGTTTCGACTTCATGGTGTTTCCCATGGACATGAAGCATGGCAGCATTGTGTACGGTTCACCGGAGATGAGCCTTTGTGAGATGTTCCGGCTGGAGATGGCAGCCTTCTATGGCTTAGACAGCATTTCCACGCGCTCCATAAGGAGCATGTCCAAGAGGCCGGACCTGCAGGCGGCGATGGAGCGCACCGGTTCTGCCGTGGCTGGCGTGCTGATGGGCTCGCGCTCGTTCTTTGGCGCGGGAATGCTCTCTGTTGACGAGGTGTTCAGCCCAGAGATGCTTGTCATAGACCGCGAGATCGCTGACTACGCCGCTCGCTTCGCCCGAGGGATCGACTGTGGCTCTGAAGCTATGAGCGTGGAGTCTGTGTTGGCAGGAGTGACACAGGGCACATTCATCGGCACCGAGGCAACACTGCGGCACTTCCGGGACACGTACTGGCTGCCAAAACTCTCCGAGCGGCGCATGCTGAGTGGCTGGCTAGCTGGTGGGGGTGAAGACATGCGCGCGAGAGCGCGTTCGGAGGTGCAGCGGCTATTGTCAGCCTACGATTTCGAACTGCCGCGGGAGAAGGCAAAAGCACTGTGGGAGCTGTACGCGAAGGCAGCGCACGAGCTTGTAGGCAGCGATGGCCTGCCACAAGGAGTGCGTGGGCCACGGGCTGGCTGAGAATGGCGCGTTTGGGCGGGGCCACAGGATATCACTGCTGCAATAGCGTACGGGCCGCCCCCGGGTCGAGGATGTCCGCCCAGGTCCAGCCAGTGCAACCGCTAAGCTATTTCGCCAACGAGGAGGAGCGCTAGAATTATGCCTCGAATCGCTTTCATCGGTGGTGGGAGCCTCACGTGGATTCCGCGGTTCACCCACGACCTCCTGCGGGCCAGGGAATTGGCAGGCAGTACTATGGTCCTGATGGACATAGACCCCGAAGCCCTGGACCTTATGGTGCGCTACTGCAAGCGCATGATCGCAGAGGCTGGGGGCGACATGGAAGTGCTGGCCACCCGGGAGCGCGACGAAGCCTTAGAGGGCGCCGACTTTGTCGTGTCGACGTTCATGGCTGGTGGCCATGCTGCCTGGGCTGATGACCTCAGGATAGTCTCCAAGTATGGCATCCAGCACCCAAAGGGCATGTCCGTGGGTCCAGGGGGTCTGATCCAAGGCCTGAAAGCCATACCACAGCTTCTGGCTCTTGCACACGCCATGGAGCGGATTTGTCCTCGGGCGACGCTCTTTAACTACACCAACCCGATGAGCAGTATAACGCTGGCCCTTTTGAGGCATAGCTCCGTCAGAGCTGTCGGCGTGTGTCCTGGCATCACGATTGCCATGGAGGCTTTCGCGCAGCTGCTGGGTCTAGACCGAGAAAGCCTGGCCTACCGGGCTGCAGGCGTCAACCACCTGAACTGGGTCGTTGAAGTGCGGCACCGGCAGACCGGCGAGGAACTGCTGCCGAGTATTATTTCCCGGATCGAGCAGATGGACCGGCCAGCTTCGCCAGAGCTGGCAAACGATTCTAACGCCCTCAAGGTAAGCGCGGAACTTTACCGGCTGTTCGGTGCAATTCCAATCCCTGGCGACTTCCATGTAACGGAGTTCTGGCCCTACTTCCTCCGGCCGGGTGTGGATCTGTTCCGCGCATACGGGATCAGGCGCAACTCCGTCGAGGGACGGATGGAGAGCAAGAACAGGTACCGGCAGGAAATTGCAACGGCCCTCGCCAACGGTGGCCCTCTGCCAAAGCCGCGTGGCGAATCTCTGGAAAAGCTTGAGTTCATGATCCTCAGCATCTTGAGGAATGAGAGGAGAATCTACCACTTGAACGTGCTTAATGCCGGGGTGATTGAAAACGTCATCCCAGATATGTGCGTTGAGGTGCTAGTCGTGGTTGATGCACACGGCTTTCATCCTGTGCATTTTGGCAAACTCCCCCCTGCTATAGCGGGATGGACCAACTTGCTGGGGGCCGTGCAGGACCTGACTGTACGAGCTGCGGTGGAAGGCGATCGGAAGCTGGCCCTGCAGGCTTTGCTCCTCGATCCAATGTGCTATCACTTGGAGGTCCAGCAAGTGGAGGCGATGCTGGATGAACTTCTTGACTCGCAGCGCCAGTGGTTGCCTCAGTTCTACCCCGAGGCTGCCCGAGCTTGGCATTAGGCGGCAGCAGGGTTCGGTCAACTTGGCGAACTGCCCTATTGGAGGTCCAAGTCATGGCCAAGAGCGTGCGAGTGGTTTTCATCGGTGGCGCCAGCATGACCTGGATGCCATCTTTCGCTTACGACTTCCTGACGTGCCAGCGCCTGCGCGGCAGCACGCTTGTCCTGATGGACACCGACGGAGCGCACCTTGATGTAATGATGCGTTATGTGCAGCGGATGCGGGACAAGCTGCGGGCAGACATACAGCTTACGGCCACCCGCGACCAGCAAGAAGCTCTCGAGGGGGCTGATTTTGTGATCACGACATTCATGGCTGGCGGCCATGAACACTGGGTACATGACCTGGCTATCCCGCTGAAATACGGCATCATGCAACCTGCTGGCATGAGCGTGGGCCCCGGAGGGCTCATGCAGGGCCTCAAGGCAATCCCGATCATGGTGGAGATCGCGCAGCAAATGGAGAAGCTCTGCCCGAACGCCATGCTGCTCAACTACAGTAACCCCATGTCGAGCATCACCTTGGCACTGCAACGTTACAGCCGGATCCCTTCGGCTGGTGTCTGCCCTGGCCTGTACGGGTATCTGGGCAGAATTGCCGCAGCCCTCAATGTACCGGTGGAGTCCATCAGGTATCGGGCGGCTGGCGTGAACCACATGAACTGGATCGTGAGCCTGGAAGCCGATGGGCGGGATTTGCTTACGGAGTGGTGTTCTTACACCAAGTCACACTCGCCTTGCACCTCGGACAGCTATGAGAGCAAGTATGCTGCCTCTTACGCTGGTGGGATCGATGTGATTAGCCGCACACTGTATGAGCTGTACGGTGCCTGGCCAACCCCCGGCGATGGACATACTGCCGAGTTCGTTCCGTACTTTATCCGCAAGGGCGTCGATATAGGCAAGTACGGGCTGAAGCACAATTATGTGGAGCATCGCATCAAGAAGCGCGAGGAGCTGTGGGCAACCATTGAGAAAGCGGCCGCGGGGGAGGAGCTCAGCCTTGTCGGTGGTTACCAGGCAGTCCAGAAGGCAGAGCAGATTATTGCTTCCATAGTCTACGATGAGGGCAGGACCTTTGTCCTCAACCTCCAGAACCAGGGGGCTATCAGCAACGTGGAAGACGACGTCGTGGTCGAACTCGATGTGGCGTGCGATGCTTTTGGCTTCCACCCGGTGCACTTTGGCGAGCTGCCGCTGCCCATTGCCGCCTGGGTCAACCTTTACGGTGCTGTGCAGAAACTCACAGTGGAAGCCGCCATGCAGGGGGACCGCAAGCTGGCCCTGCAGGCTTTGCTCCTCGATCCCCTTATGTACTCCTTCGAGGTGGAAGAAGCAGCCCGGATGCTGGACGAAATGCTGTTGGCCTCCAAGCCGGTGCTGCCCCGGTTTTTCGCCGGATAAACGGCAGCCCGCCACTCCTCATCTAAGCCCGGCCTTGCTGGACTTGGCTTGTCTATCGGGCACCAGGAACGGGCGATGCCTGTTGGAAAGATTGGGTAGCCCGTATCATCATCTGTGGGTACAGGAGGCTTGGTGGTGACGACTTCGCGAGAGCGCATGCTGGCCTCAATCGATGGTAAACACCCGGATCACGTTCCCTGCAGCTTCATGCTCTTCACTGCCCTGCGTGAGCGCAGCCGGGATTACCCCCACTTCGTCGAGCAGCAGGTGGAGCTTGGCCTGGATGCCTACGTGCAGGTGCCGCCGCGGCCGCCGCGCTGGCAGAGCGACCACCGCGACCTCTACGGCCTGCCGG